>NZ_JBFTMA010000756.1:0-2062 GCF_056396725.1 Bacillus sp. 05T31 | reverse complement strand
GGTTTAACATTACTAGTTGGCATTACGCATGAAGATACAGAAAAAGATGCAACTTATATCGCAGAAAAAATTGCAAACCTACGTATTTTTGAAGATGAGAGCGGAAAGATGAACCACTCTGTACTTGATATGAAGGGACAAGTTCTATCTATTTCGCAATTTACATTATACGGAGATTGCCGCAAGGGAAGACGTCCAAACTTTATGGATGCTGCGAAACCTGAGTATGCAGAACATTTATATGATTTCTTTAATGAAGAAGTTCGTAAACAAGGACTGCATGTGGAGACAGGACAGTTCGGAGCAATGATGGACGTTTCTTTAATCAATGATGGTCCGGTGACCTTAATTGTAGAAAGTAAATAGTGTTGCCGGGGAAGAGAGGATTATAGGTCCTCTCTTTTTTCATACATTGTGGTATGTTTTGTTTAGTTACAATAGGATTTAATTTGAAGAGGAATAAAAGGAAAAGAAGGTGTAGCATGCTTCAAGAATTCAATATAGCTTTACGTTTTATGCTGGAGTTATGCATTCTTGGGATTGTTGGATACTGGGGGTTCCGAATAGGAGAAATACCTGTTGTAAAAATTACACTGGCTATTAGTCTTCCGATTGTTGTTGCTGTCATATGGGGGTTATTTGGAGCTCAACACGCAGAGTGGGAAGTGCGTGGTATATTGCATGTATTGTTAGAAATTATCGTGTTTGGAGTAGGGGTTGCAGCGTTGTATCATTTGAAGCACCCTTTACTTGCGAGTGGATTGGCTACCGTTATTATTGTTAATGGCATTCTTATGTTTATTTGGAATCAATAACTGTTTCGGCTATGTATAACTATCTCATCAATATGGAACAATAAAAAGTAAAACAACCATATTGAATGTGAGGGATATACGTATGCGTATGAATGAAAAAGGGCATTCTGTTACAAATGGTGCAAATCAACTGTTTAACGTAAATTTACATGATTTTATTTCAAAAGAACAAAACAATACTTCAATGGAGCTTGCTTCTGAGTTTGGAATTTCACTACAAGATGTAAAGCGCCTAAAGAAGCAAATTGAGCGCTCTTAGAGCACTTGACAATCCTACTCAACAAACGTATAGTAATTTTATATTTACATATGAATATAGCCGTTGATAGAGGAGAGTAAATGAGATACACATGGAAAGAGAAGAAATGTCCTAGGCTGAAAACATTTCTACATGATGACTGATTGAATGACACTCTGTAGGTTTCAACTTGAAAGGCTTATACGCTTAGTAGAGATGAACGCAAATTTAAGCGTTATTAAAAAAGTGGAAGCATACGTGCTTCAATTAGGGTGGCACCACGGGTATAATACTCTCGTCCCTACTGTTCAAACAGTAGAGGCGGGAGTTTTTTTATTTTTATTAAGATTAAAACAATTTGAGGAGGAACTGAATATGTCTATTCAAATCCCACGCGGAACGCAAGATATTCTTCCAGGTAGTGTTGAGTTATGGCAGTATATCGAAGGGCAAGCGCGCGACATTTGCCGTCGTTACAATTATAAAGAAATTCGTACACCAATTTTTGAGCATACAGAGCTATTTTTACGTGGTGTTGGTGATACGACAGATATCGTACAAAAAGAAATGTATTCATTCCAAGACCGTGGAGAGCGTAGTTTAACATTACGTCCAGAAGGTACTGCACCTGTTGTACGTTCTTACGTTGAAAACAAAATGTTCGGTGATGCAACACAACCAACAAAATTATACTATATCGGCCAAATGTTCCGTTATGAAAGACCACAAGCAGGTCGCTATCGTCAATTCGTACAATTCGGTATTGAAGCAATTGGTAGTAACGATCCAGCAATTGATGCAGAAGTAATTGCACTTGCTGTAGAGTTTTACCGCGGTATGGGCTTRAAAAATATTAAAGTTGTATTAAATAGCTTAGGTGATGCAGCGAGTCGTCAAGCACACCGTGATGCGTTAATTGCTCACTTTGAGCCGCGCATYGGAGAATTCTGTTCTGATTGCCAATCTCGCTTAGAAAAAAACCCTCTTCGTATTTTAGACTGTAAGAAGG
>NZ_JBFTMA010000755.1:0-2916 GCF_056396725.1 Bacillus sp. 05T31 | reverse complement strand
TTTTACGACGATTTTGTTGTTTTTCTTGAAACCTGCTTCCTTGTCCCATTTTTTAAACCTCCGAGTTTATTTTCTCTTCTAATCTTTATGCATTATCCTTATAATTCTTAATATTTTCATTAAACAATGGAAATGAATTACAATTCCCATACAAGATTTCATATCATAATAAAATTTGTGTTGTTTCAAGCATCTGACATATGTTATTCAAAAATATTTTAATACATTAAAAATTGATAAGCATCTGTTCGTAAGAAACCTTCAATTTTATTCAAAGGTGATTCCAATTACGTCCACATTAGATCTCCTGTAGAAATCTTTTTAACAATTAAGCCCCTTCTTCCCTTATTTATAATTTTCAAATTAAACTGCCCTCTATGGTACAATAAAGATGTGTTGTTTTCTACTGGGGTATGTCGTAAAATCAAAAGGGATTTTATCTCTTTTACCTTTTTTTCAGAGTAACTTTCACCACTAGGAGACTCTATTATTCCTAATGTAATCTTTAATTCGCTTTCATCAAAAATCCAATCTTTATTAAGTTCCCTTATCTTTTGTATAAAGCTTCTTTTGGTTTTTCCTATATAGATCAATGTTTCATTCTTAGCATATACTCTAGAGATTGCAAATATTCCCTTCTTAAAAGCTTCTTCTCTATTATAAAAATCATTTAAACTATACATTCCATACCATTTAATATGTACTGTTTCTATTAACCTCACCTCATTTTTATGATAATATTATAATTTCTGAATGTTCAAATTATTATGGATACATAGCCTTGATTACTTGAATTATAAATAGTGCTTTTCAATAATACATTTTATTATTACTAATTTCAATAATGAATATGTACATATTCATTATTGAATGGCTGCAAAAAAACATGGGAATTTAATTCAAGCCCTATATCAAAATGAAAATAAAAAACACCTGTGATATACACAAAGTGATTTTCTCTTGTCAATTTATCTATTTTCTTTTTATAACTCAAACTCCTTCGAATCGTACTTTTCTAGAGTTTGCTGCAATTCATTTTTTTCATATGGAATATGTTTATCTGTCTGTACATCTTCAACATTTTCTCCACCTGCTAATAATCTCCTGTACTTAAAAGAGTGCCCTGTTAATAATAGTGTAATTATGTTTGTATGGCCCTCCTTTTGTTTGATTACTTGTATCATAAAACAAGTATCTGAAGTTGATATGTAGTCTACTTTACTGATAAAAATAACAAATAAAAAAGGAAACCTGCATGTTCGTTATAGTGATTTTCATGTTATATATACTCATATAGATTTACTAATATGCAATATTACATATTAGGTTCCTCTATCTTCATGATATTGATGTATTTATAATACTTATATCTTCATATTTAGAAAGGAATAAAAAATGAAAAAAATCACATCAACACTATGTATAGCTGGAATGACTTTAACTATTTTAGGAGTAGCTCCTCAAAGTAGTTATGCTCATCTCGATCAAATTGATTTAACTGACAATGATCCTATTACCGCTCGATGGTCTGCAGAAGCTCCGTATCATTCTGATAAAAGTACACATTTATGGATTGCAAAACAAGCTATTGAAATTATGAAAACAGAATCTAATGTTGAAGCGAATAAGCAGGCTGTGGACTTTTTAAATTATCCGCAATATAAAGATCTGTTTTCTAAAGGATTATATGATGCAGATTATAATGCAGAGTTTAACGATGGCGGAACAGGAATAGGCGGTGTTTTTAAAGGCGGATGGAAATCTCATTTTTATGATGGATTGATTATGCAGCCCTAGTAGCTAAACCTGAAATCCAAAATATTACTAATGATAAAACATTTAAGTATTATAATAGTGGTAAGGCGCAATTGTGGCAAGAAATGGTTACCCCAGCTGTGCAGCGAAGCTTAGGAGAAGCTCAGCGCAATACAGCAGGTTTCTTAAATCTTTGGTTTAAAACTTTTACTGAAAATGTGAAAGCTCCAAGTATAGAGACCGCATTAATCTATGATATAGAAGGAAACGTCATAGAAGCAGGGAAAAACTATTATATCGTACCAAGTGAATCTCCTTATCAAGGTCTAACATTTGAATGGTATGTAGCAAATCGTTACGATTATGTTTTACTTGCAAATAATAAGGACAATGCTTTATCTGGTACACCTATAGAATTTGAATTCTACAAAGAAAATGATGCAAAGCTACACCACGGGGAAAGTATATATCTTCGCATGAAGCACTCAAATTACGATCAATTTCAATATTTAAATTGGTCTAATTATTCTAGTTGGATTCACCTTGCTCAAAAGTCTGATAGTTTAGCTGACTTTAAAATTCAAATTAACCCGGATAAACCTACAGAATATAATATTTTTACAGATGACTATCCATTAAATTATAAGAATATAAATGCAGAGAAAAGTTGGATTGTACTAGGGGGAAAAACACAAAAACCTAGCTCATGGAAGTTTGTACCTTTCAGATAACCTAAACACACTCGTTCCTAATCAGAACGAGTGTGTTTTTTGTTTTGAGGTATTTGCTTTTCTTAAGTTCATGGATGTAGGATCACCATACATGTCCATCAACTTAGGGGAAACAATCTTGTTCAATCCGATGGTAAATAAGGATCAAGGTTTAAGAATTAGCTAATAATTGTTGAAGTCTATTGTACGTTGAAAAGGCGGAGTCTCTTTGAAGACTTCGCCGTTGTTTATATAGGGCATGAATRGTCTCGATACCTTTTATCGTACGTGAAGCATGACGAAGATTTTGRAATCCAGAAGATTTGACAAAGCGCCGTTTTACATGTCGATGATCCTGTTCAATCAGGTTATTGAGATGCTTGATGGTACAATGTTTCGTACGCGCATAAAAGCCGTTCTTTTTCAGTTTTTTGAACGCACAAAGCAAGGC
>NZ_JBFTMA010000754.1:0-2070 GCF_056396725.1 Bacillus sp. 05T31 | reverse complement strand
CAATAATTCTTCTCTTTATACAATACGTACCTTTCATCATTTCTCGTTTTTGCTAATTTTTGTACTTTAACTCCTTTTTCATCAAGCTGTTCTAATACATTTAGTTCAACTAGAAACTGTTTTATCGATCCCTTTCCCTTTAAAATATACGCTTTATTATTACAATGAATCTTCGTTACGTTTGGTTGAATTTCAGTAGCTGTGACACCTTTATCTTGAAACCAAAACTTTGCAATTTCTAATATATCCTTCATGTACAAATCCCCCTTTTTAAAGTCACTTATTTCTTCCGTAGCACAAACTCACCAAGCATTCCTACTCCAACACCAATTGTGTAAGCCACTAAATCACTCCATAAAAATCCGTAACCTAATACGAGTCCACCTAAAGTCGTTGCTCGAATGCTATCTATCCATTCCGCATGGTACAATTGACTAATTTCAATCCCGTAGCAAAATATCAAACTAATAAAAGCTAATTTCCTCGTTTCTATTTTAGGAAACAAAAATCCRAATCCAATAAAAATCATTAATGCCCATAAAGCATCACCTAAGTAMYCATTTAAYAAATCTGGTAACGCAAAAGMAAACTTTCTTGAACTAAGRCCTAAMATAATAACAACTATAGTAAACACCRCATATAGTAATCTATTTCGTTTCGTATTCATTTCAAAATCCCCTAATATATAATGTAAAACTGCAAATAGCTAGTAAAATATAATCATTTTACTAGCTATTTATAGTCGACTTCACTTTGTATTTAATCCAATAACTCTTGCTGCTTTTTCTTTGAAAATGATTGTAATACTAAATCATACGACCAATCTATCATTTTATTAATTTGTTCTTGTCCTACATCCTTATGTATATACACTGTATTCCAATGCTTTTTATTCATATGATATCCAGGAATTATTGTTTCTGGGTAATCTTCTCTTATTCGTAAAGAAAGTTCTGGATCACATTTTAATGTAATCGCAGCTTTTTCACCTTCTTCATGATTCACTATCGCAAATATTTTATTATTTAACCTCATACATGTTGCACTCCAGCCATCTGGAGAATCTTCTGTCGCTTTTCTTTTCGATAAACAATACGATCTTGTTGCATTCATTCTAATTGGCACCTCTTATTCTTTCACTATTTGATTACGATGCATCACAATTTGCTTCGTAACTTGAAATTGCTGTTCACCATAGAACTTTATTAGTTTCTCTCCGCAAAATAGACTAACAATATCAATATGGGATACCTCTTGAAGTAACATTGTAAGCATCTTCTCACCAATTCCCTTGTTTCTTACACTCTCATGTACGACAACATCTTCAATATACGCCCGAAAAACACCGTCAGTAACAACTCTAGCAAATCCAATTAATTCATTTTCTTTCCATACCCCAATTGCTATGCTATTCTTTAACATTTTTTGAATATCGACTTCTTTTCTTTCTGGCCACCAACCTACAGAATCGTAAAGCATTTTTATTTGTTGTGCAGAGATAGACTGTTCGTGGTGAGATTTATAAGTGTACATTTTTCGTTCTCCTAGTAAACATAATATAATTATATTAAAGTCTTTTTTCTAAAAAATGCTGACTATGACCTTTAGGATGATCTTCAACAATCCCAAACTCTCGATAACCATGCTTTTTATAAAAATCTGGTGCTTGGAAACTAAATGAATCTAGTAATATGAGTCTACATCCTTTTTCTTTCGCGATTTCTTCGATTTTATGTAATAATTGGCTTCCATATCCACCATGACGAACTGATTCATCTACCCATAAAAAATCGATATGAAGGTGATAAAAATACATCGTTCCTGTTACCCCGCCAAAGATTTTCCCTTCCTCATCTTTCACTACGAARCTTACTTGTTCCATCGGTTGCTTTACTTCATCTGTTAAAATAGACATGTTATATYGAATTACTTTATTTTTAATGTATTCTCCTTCAGTGCGAGTACCATTCTCTATGCTTTTCATATATTTCTTCCTTTCAACTTAGTAAGCTACATTTAATTTTTACTTCTTCTCTTTAATATACTGATGAATATAAATCCAGCATATGT
>NZ_JBFTMA010000753.1:0-2088 GCF_056396725.1 Bacillus sp. 05T31 | reverse complement strand
CCTTCACAAAAAAAACTCACAAATTAACCAATTAGAGATAGCGTTCGACGACATCTCTGTATTTAAAATGAGAATTTTTATTTATGCTGCTATAAAATAGTATTTTATGTTATTCTTTTTCCCCAATTGTAGAAAACATTTTTACACATATAAATTCTAGTTTTGCATACCGATGTTATAACATGCTTACAAGGAGGAAAAATGATGCACTACCGTACATTAGGTAAAACTGGAATTACTGTTTCTGAAATTGGCTTTGGAGCGTGGGCGATTGGCGGCGATGAATGGGGTCCTGTTAACGACAAACAATCTATAACCGCTATGAAGAAAGCAATTGAATGTGGCGTAAACTTTATTGATACTGCTGATGTATACGGATTAGGACATAGTGAAAGGTTAGTAACTCAAGCGATAAGAGAGCACCGTAATAATATCGTTTTATCAACGAAAGGCGGTTTAATTGGGCATCACTATGATCCAAGTGGAGAGCCTGTTTATAATACTGCMGAAAAAGTGATCGCAGTATTTGAAACTAGCTTACTRCGCCTAGAAACAGATTATATTGATGTTTATTTCTGTCACATTTGGTGGGATAAACAAGAAGAAACAGAAGCATTTTTACGAGCATTTGAAATATTAAAACGGGACGGAAAAGTAAGAGCTGTTGGTGTTTCAACTCACGACATACAATATATAAAACACTTCAATAAAAACAATGAAATTGATGTTGTGCAACTTGATTACAACATATTAAACCGAAAACCAGAAAACGACATACTGCCCTACCTACAGGAGAACAATTTAGGAGCTGTTATACGCGGCCCTTTAAAAATGGGGATATTAACTGGAAAATTTACAAATAAAACAACTTTTCTTGACGGAGATTTACGCCAAGAATGGCCAAAAGAAAAGTGGTTTCAAGAAGATTTACAAAAAGTAGAGAAACTACGATTACTCTCAAATGAAAATCAAACCTTAGGGCAACTTGCACTTCGTTATGTCCTCACTCATCCAGCGGTATCGGTCGCAATTCCTGGCGCAAAAACAGAAAAACAAGCGAAAGAAAATGCAGACTCGTCTATCCGTCCGATTCTTACAGATGAGGAATTAGCGCATATTCAGTCAATATAAAACAAGACGAGCAGCTGGAAATATCCAACTGCTCGTCTTGTTTTACTTTTAATATTTTAAATCTATATCATATTCCATTCTCTTCGCTGTTTCTTCAGCAACCTCAGCACCCAACAAATTTTTCACAATATGAAATGACATATTAATTCCGGCTGAAATTCCACCAGACGTAATAATATACCCCTCATCTACAAACTTTACATTCTCTAATACTTCCACATTCGGAAAATCATTTCTAAAACTTTCAATACTTGCCCAATGTGTTGTCGCTTTGAAGCCATCGAGTAATCCAGCTTTCGCAAGTAAAAGCGCACCCGTACAAACAGAAGTCATTAACTTTACTTCTTTCATTTGCTCGCGAATCCAATTTGTTATTATTTCACTTTTCATTTCGTTTTCTCTAACACCTAACCCACCAGGAATAATTAAAATATCAACTGGAGGCAAGTTTTCGATACTATAGTCCGGTTGTACCTTTAATCCATYTCTCGCTGTAATCATTTCTCCATCTTGACTAACAGTATAAACTGTAAATGGTTGACCTTCACTTGTTGCTGTAACGGAAAAAACTTCAAATGGACCCGCAAAATCTAACACTTCCACTTCATTAAAAAGAAAAATCCCTACATTCCAGTGGCTAATCATAAGCTCACTTCCTCTTGCAAATGATGTAATAGGGATTCATACCCTTTTTCTAAAGCAATATCATATGCAGTTTTCCCATCATTTTTCTTAATCATTTTATTAGCACCATTTTCAAGAAGTAATATAATGATTTCTTCATTTCCTAATAACGCCGCTTCATGAAGTCCTGTCCAGCCACCACTTTGCACAGCATTCACATCTGATCCCTTTTCAATTAAGAAAGCTACAAGCTCGCTTTGCTTATTCGCAATTGCTGCTTGAAGAGGTGTATTTTCATTTTCGTTTTTTGCTCTAATATGTATTTCTGCTCCC
>NZ_JBFTMA010000752.1:0-2090 GCF_056396725.1 Bacillus sp. 05T31 | reverse complement strand
CTGTATACATTCTGAAGTAAAGAACGCTACCTGCTCCAATAAAGAAAATGACACCTAAGAATGTCCCGATTAGGAAGTATGCGGCACTTCCTGATGTTATTCTATATAGTGACCCTGCCGATTCAAAGGAGCGAATAAGAGGTCCTTTGTACTGGGATTTATCTCGATCTTTTTGCACCTTTTCTATAAAATCATCTGCAATTTTATACGTTTTTTCCCAGTTTTGTACTTTATAATTGTAAGCTGATACATGTTTAGTTGTATTGGGGAAATTTTCTACAACAGCATCAGGTAAAACTAACGTTTGATATGAAAAGGTAGATGGAATTGCATTCACATATTCATAGCCTTTTACTCGTAATTTCGTATTTGTGCTAGAGAGTGTAATGTAGTCTCTGTTGTAGCTTTGCTCAAACTCATTAAATATGGTGATATAAGATGTCCCTGTTAAAACATAAGCTTCATTATCATCCATGAATAGTTGTTTTAATTGTAAAGAATCCGCAAGTTTGTTATAGTCACTTTGCTTAATTGCATATACGTCATTATAAATGGCTATATCTTGATCTTCTTTTAATGGTGCTTCATATAAATCAGCGTTTATTTTCTCATAAGAGAAATTTTCCCTTTGTAATTGCTGCTCAAGCCAATTCAAGTGTTCTGCAACAAAAGGATTCGCATCATAAGAAAAATAAGAAATTGGAAAAGGTGAAGTTTTAGTAACCTCTAGTTTAATAAATTTCCCGAATCCATATAAAAACGTAATCATTGTAAAAGCGACGGTAGATAGCATGGCCACAATAAAAAGTATATTAATATTTGTTCGAATACGGTTTGCTAAATCAGATATCCAAAGCATATTTATCCGTTTCATATAAAATTTTCTTCTTTTTTTCAAAATATAAATAAGTGAAAAACTAATTTGCGAAAAGAAAAAATACGTTCCCATCGTAACAAACGTTGGGATTACGAAGATACTTGAAACCATGTATATAACACCTATTTGCGGGCTTACTGAGACAAAATATTTAGGATTTCCAGCTAAAGCATAGCCGCCTAATAAACAGATAGCACCAAATAAAGAAATAAATATGGATGGTTTTCTTTCTTTTTGTTTTCCACCATTTGTTTTTAAAAGGTGTACCGCTTTTTTTGTACGAATAAGCATTGGTGTGAATGCAGATACAATGATAAAAAGACTAAGAAAAACGATGGTCGTTAAAATGATTACGTTAGTAGGCCCGTATAAATATATACCTGGTACGTGCGTAATTTTCGCTGTCACTAATAAGAAAAATTGCGAAAAAACAAACCCAAACTGTATGCCGAAAAAGATAGATAAAATACCAATTAACATATTTTCCGTAAAAACGAGACGATGTAATTGCTTTTTCGATATACCTAAAATGGTTAAAATCCCAAATTGTTTTTTACGAACTTTTAAAAATGATCCAATCGAATATAGTAAAAAGAAGAAAGAGAAGAAAACAATWACWACTTCTGAAAAWATCATTAAYCCTGAAATTTCAGAGATCATAKTGRARTTTTGTAATTTCGGATGAAATAARTAAACAGCAAAMGAAAAGAAAACAGCAATRGARAARGMACTRCTTAYAAAGTARGCAAAATAAGCTCTYGAGTTGCGCGTTACATTTTTAAATGCAAATTGCCAAAATGTCATAATATATGCCTCCCGTTAGCAGGCCGATATGTAGTTTTATTGCAAAAAATGTATGAGAGTATATTCTCATACATTTTGCTAGCATATGTTACGATCATGCTTTGGTCACCTTCTCCGTGCTTTCTGCTTGATTGCTGGCAGCATTGTGGAAGATGATTTTAATCGTCGTTCCTTTCCCAACTTCAGAGTCTAGTTTCACAGTATGACCTAAATAATCACAAATTTTACTTACGATATAAAGTCCCATACCAGTAGATTCTCCGAATGCACGACCATTTTTCCCAGTGTAAAATGGTTCAAATACTCTTCGAACATCTTCTTGCGGAATACCGACGCCTTCATCACGAACTTCTAAAATAATATCTTTTCCATTTCGATAAGCTGATAAGAAAACTTTCTTTCCGCGTTC
>NZ_JBFTMA010000751.1:0-2094 GCF_056396725.1 Bacillus sp. 05T31 | reverse complement strand
GGATTCAATTGACTTGTACGACACAAGCAAAAAGAATCCAGAGCGAATCGGTTTTTTAAATGCGAAAGTAAAGGGTTTTGAACCACTTTCTCAAAAAGACGTTGAAATTTTAACAGCGAAACATTTGAGCTTTATAACTATAACAATCAGAAATTAGAGGGGGAGTAAAAATGGCAGAGGTGAAAAAAAGTAACGCACCAGAGTTTAAAGGTGCAGAGACACTTTATTTAATTGACATCCCACAAGCTGACGGGAAGACTACAAAATCGGTTCGCTTTTATAACCAAACATCAGGTTCACGATCAATTGAAGCTGGAGAAATTGAGTTGAAAACAAAGGATAAGAGTGGATCTGATTACGGTGACGTAACACAGTCTGCTAGCATTGAAGGGATTTGTACAGAGGGTGACGAGGGTCTTGATTATGTAGAAGAAGCAATTCTTAACAAGGTGCTGGTAAGAATTCATGAAGTGAATCTACGTAGCACAACCGCTTCTGCGTTTAAAGTTAAATCAGGAACATACATGTTGAATAGCTTAGAGCTTTCTCATGAAAATGAAGAGTACTCAAAGTATTCTATCGGCTTAAAATTAAACGGGAAAATTTCTAAGGGAACGATTAGTACAGTGCCTAATGGTGCACCATCTGGTGATGTAGCTACTCCTGGAGCGTAATAGTGAATCTATTAAATTGAAATGAGGGAGAAGCTTGTAGACGTCAGGCTTCTCCCTCAGATGGCAATGTTTAAAGTAATTCTAACAGGTGGTATTTATTAATAATTAAGAATGTTTCTGGGGGTGGAGATTGTTGGAGTTAACAAGATTTGAGAAGGTCTCGATTGCAGGTTCATTTGTTTCAGCGATTGGCGAAAGTGCATTAGCGCAACATGTTGATTTGAATCGCTTAACGGAACTATGTGAAGAACCTATAAAAAAGACAACGGCAAGACAGTGCGGTGAAGCGACAATAAGTGTTTTGAATAAAATCATTGATAGCTTATCAGAAGAAATGGAGGGAGGAGAAGAGATGCAATCTACTGTTAGCAAAGACGGAAAAACGTCAGTCGTGGATCAGAATGCAGAACGGATTTTAATTAAAGCGGACAAGATTTTGATTGAAGGTGAGAACAAATGAAACTAAACAAACAAGAGCAAGCGGTTCTAATCGGAAATTTGATTGTGTCACTCGGTGGACATGAAGGGGTAGTTAAGTATGTTGATCCTCGGAAGTTAGACAGAGTAAGTGAAATTCATAATGAATTGTACGATAATACAACACCACGTGAACGAAGGGAAGCCATGATCAGTTTGCTTGATAAAACGATGGATGAATTTATGGGAAATGAATAATGGGAATGTGAATTGGCGTCCATATAGGCGCTTTTTTATTTTGCACAAAAAATAATTGGAGGTAATTATAATGGCTGAAAAATCATATACACGTTTTGCAATTAAAGGTGAAGAGTACGAACTGAAATTTTGTTTACAAGCTATCCAGTTAATTGATGGAAACGGTGGTCCGTTCCAATTCGTATCTCAGGCTATGCAAGGTGGTATCACGAATTTTGTTGATGTTATTTATTACGCACTAATCCACACAGAGAAAGGAATTACGCATGAGGCTGTACAGAAAGAAATTGAGGCTTTATTTAATGATGAAAAGTTAGATCTTGATGAGATTTTACGATTCAACAAAGCGGTCGTGTTAAACAGTTTTTTCTTCCAGAAGACAGTGAAGAAACTTCTGGCAACGATGACGACGGAGCAACAGAAGTCGTTCGAGAGCCTGTACGGATAAATGTTGATGAATTGCAAGGTGAGTGTTTTCGCTTTTTTAATATGACCACCTTGCAATCTTGGCGTATTAGTCTGAAAGAATACCACATTATGTTGAATGGATATAAAGAACAGCTACTTGATAAATACGAGTTTGCAAGTGTACAAGCTTTATTTAATCGAAATGCACAATCTGAAAAAATCAAGTCGTTGGCTGACATATATACGCGTCCAGAAAGTGCTCGTGATATTGAAAGACAAGCGAATGAACGGAAAGAAGTTGCTGAAAAAATCCAAAGAAATGAATCGAAATGAATCG
>NZ_JBFTMA010000750.1:0-2575 GCF_056396725.1 Bacillus sp. 05T31 | reverse complement strand
GTAGTGGACCTTTTGAGAATGAAATAAATATGCGAAAATAATTGCAGGGGGTAAGAAATTGTTTAAAGATTTTAAAGTTGTAAAAGATCGTCCCGTTTATATTCAATTAAAGGATTATTTAAAAAAGATGATTATGAAAGGGCATTTGTTGGGGGACCAAAAAATCCCATCAACAAGGGAACTAAGTGAATTATTATCAGTGAGCAGAAATACAGTACTCTCTGCATATGCGGATTTAGAACAAGAAGGACTCATTTATGCAGTTAAAGGAAAAGGAAATTTCGTTGCGAAGGTGGATATAAGTAACACCTCGTCTGTTGAAATAGATTGGAAAAATAAACTTAATACAGTTACCACATTAGCGGATGAATTAGACTTAATGAAGCATGGAGTTCGCTGGGAAAAAGGAATGATTGTTTTTAATAGTATAGCCCCGGACGAAAAGCTATTTGATGTTGAAAATTTCAAAAGAGCTTTTCTTACTCGTATGTCCATTGAAGGGGATATCGTATTGAACTACGGATATGCAAAAGGTTATAGACCGTTAATGAATTATTTACTTCATTACATGGAAATGAAAGGTGTAGATATTTCGAACAAAGATATTCTAATTACAAATGGATTTACAGAAGGATTAGATATTGTGTTATCTTCTTTATCGAAGAAATCAGGGCGTGTTATTTGTGAGAACCCAACTCACCATGCTGCATTGAAGCTTTTTCGTTTACATGGACTTGAAGTTCATGGAATTRATATGAATGATGATGGTATTGATACGAATGAAGTAGAAAAAAGTTTGCGTGAAAAGGATTTTGATTTCGCGTATTTAATCCCTTCTTATCATAATCCAACTGGTATTGTTACGAGTTCGGAGAAAAGAACGGAATTGATGAGGTTATTTTCAAAATACAAGATCCCTATTATAGAGGATGGGTTTAATGAAGAATTACGTTATTCGGGTTCACATTTATCGCCATTATTAACTTTTGCAGGGGCTGGTAATAATGTGATTTATATTAGTAGCTTTTCAAAAGTACTTTTCCCTGGTTTACGTGTAGGTTGGATCATTGCAGATAAAGAACTGATACATTATTTAGAAAGTGTTAAAAGAGCAAGAACCATTCACACATCTACGTTAGATCAAGCTGTTCTGTTTCAATATTTACATGAAGGATATTTTGAAAAATATTTAAAAAAAGCAAGATCTGTTTATAAGAAAAAATATGAGTTAGCTGTTGGGGCGTGTAATCAGTACATTCCGTTTAAAAGAATGACTGGAGACGGTGGACTTCATTTGTTTATAGAGTTGGAAGAAAAAATTCAAGCCCGCACACTTTTACAAAAGTGTTATGAAAAAGGAGTTACGTTTTCTCCTGGAGATGTTTTTTACTCTGATGGAGGAGGAGCGAACACATTCCGATTAGGCTTTTCACGTTTGAAAGAACAGGAAATTGTTAGCGGGATTCAAATAATTGGTGCAACTTTAAAAAATGAAACTTGGAGTTGAGAAAATGAGAATTGGCGTTATTATGGGAGGAGTATCCTCTGAAAAACAAGTATCAATTATGACTGGGAATGAAATGATTGCACATTTAGATAAGAGTAAATATGAAATCGTTCCAATTACGTTAAATGAAAAAATGGATTTAATTGAAAAAGCGAAAGACATTGATTTTGCATTGCTAGCATTACACGGAAAATACGGAGAAGATGGTACGGTTCAAGGGACGCTTGAGAGTTTAGGTATTCCATATAGCGGCAGCAATATGTTATCTAGCGGTATATGTATGGATAAAAATATTTCAAAAAAGATTTTGCGTTATGAAGGAGTAGAAACACCAGATTGGATTGAACTTACAAAAATGGAGGATCTAAAGCTTGAGGAGTTAGATAAATTAGGATTTCCGTTAGTGGTAAAACCAAACACCTATCATTTCGATTCGACATGCTGCTGTGTTCTTTGACTACAATGCAAAATATGATGATACTAGTACAGTTGAAGAAGTTATCGAACTTCCAGCTGAAATAAAGGAACGTGTAAATAAAGCGTCACTGGCTTGTTATAAAGCATTAAAATGTAGTGTTTATGCAAGGGTTGATATGATGGTGAAGGAAGGAATCCCATATGTAATGGAAGTTAATACATTACCAGGGATGACACAATCAAGTTTACTGCCAAAAAGTGCGGAAGCAGCGGGAATTAATTATAGCAAACTATTAGATATGATAATTGAAACTTCATTAAAAGTAAGGAAAGAAGAAGGTTTTTAAGGTAGTTATATAATTAATTCTTTTGACAGTTCCACGAATTATGCTATGATAATTACAATACGACAACTAAATATTTATCCACTAGGGGGGCCTTTTATAGGCTGAGATCAGATGAAATTTTGAGACTCTTAGTACCTGATCTGGTTAATGCCAGCGTAGGGAAGTGGGAAAGACGTTGCTATTTAACGAATAAATACTGTCAATTTCACTTTCTTTACGCCTGTAAAGAAAGTTTTTTTATTTTACAGCTTTAATAATTGTGGATAAATACGTATATTTTTTACATTATTTGGAGGGATTTAAA
>NZ_JBFTMA010000749.1:0-2106 GCF_056396725.1 Bacillus sp. 05T31 | reverse complement strand
GTAACACGCGTGTTAGAGCTATCTTCGAAAAGAGATAGCTCTTTTTTGTATATATTTTCTTCTATTAGCGGAATCTAACTAAAAACTTGTTGAAAAGGAAGTTAGGTGGGGAAATTGTTAGAGCTAAAAGGTAACTTGTTTGAAGTTATGAAGGAAATTAGAGATGAGTTAGGTTCACCTAATGATTTAACAATTAGAGAAGTTGCTCTTGCTGGTAGCATTACACGTTGTGCGGTTGTTTTTTTATGTGGATTGACAGATAAGGATAATGTTTATAAATATGTAGTTCGTACACTTCAATATGAAGAAATACCAAATGAAGCAGCTGTGGTTCAGACATTATTGGATCGTTTTATTTCTATTGCAGAAGTCGGTAGGAAGACAACTTTTCCAGATATTATAAATGCGGTTTTAGCAGGAGATACAGTCATATTAATTGATAATATTCAAACGGCTATTGTTGTTAACAGTAGGGCTTGGGAGAAAAGAAGTCTAGAACCGCCAGTGACAGAAGATTTAATACGTGGACCGAGAGTTGGATTAAATGAAGATATTAATGTGAATAAAATGTTAATTCGCCGTGGTTTACGTGATCCGAAGTTACGGTTTCAATCTTATATTATGGGGAAGCGATCGCAGAAAGAAGTAACCCTAGTATATATAGAAGATATTATTAACCCTTACATCGTAAAMGAGCTAGATCGGCGTCTTCAATCAATAGTGACAGATGTCATTTTTGAGACAGGAACGATTGAGCAATTAATTCAAGATAATAATTTRTCGCCGTTTCCGCAGTTTTTAAATACAGAAAGACCAGATAATATAGTGGCTGCATTGGCGAAAGGGAAAGCGGCCATTTTAGTAGATGGGTCACCATTTGCTCTTATAGCTCCACTAGTATTTGTTGATATTTTTCAATCTGTAGAAGATCATTATGAGCGTTGGGTAATTGGAACGTTATTAAGAATGTTACGTATGGGATCAGGTATCGCTGCTGTTTTATTACCTGCCATGTACGTAGCGCTTGTATCGTATCATCAAGGGCTTATCCCATCTAAACTAGCTTATTCCATTGCGGGAGCGAGAGAAGGGGTACCGTTTCCTGCTTATATAGAAACGTTAATGATGGCATTAACGATGGAATTAATACGAGAAGCCGGGATTAGGCTTCCGAAACCGATGGGACAAACAATTGGCATCGTAGGCGGTCTTGTAATTGGAGAAGCGGCAGTAAATGCGGGGATTGTAAATCCGTTTTTAGTAATTATTATTGCGGTTACCGCAATTGCTACATTTTCACTTCCTGTATATAGCATTACGATTACATTTCGAATTTTACTTTTCGTCTTCGTGTTAGCTGCAACTGCTTTTGGGTTATACGGAATCATTTTAGCTCTTATTGCACTGGCGATCCATATTACAAATTTAAAGAGTGTTGGGGTACCGTATACAACACCTATTGCTCCTGCTTTTTATAAAGATTGGGAAGAAGAATTGGTTCGCCTACCAAAATCAATGTTAAAAGAGAGACCAGAATATTTACAAACGAAAGACTCTACATTACGCCCAAAGGAGCGAGAGTAATTGAAACCATTTGAATATGGAGATGAAGAAATTGGATCTCGGGAACTTGGTTTTGCGGTATCGTCAACAATTATCGGTATAGGTGCATTATCTATGCCTCGAGATATTGCTGACCAAACTTTATTTTCGGACGGTTGGATTATTTTGCTTTTGGGTGGATTGATATGTGCGGTTTTAGGTTGGTTTGTAACGAGGATAGCTATTTTATTCCCAAAACAAAACTTTGTTCAATATACAAGTGCACATTTGACGAAGCCTGTTGCATACACAATTAGTAGCATTTTAGTATTAACATTTGCTGCTTTGACCGCATATGAATCGCGAATGATTGCAATTATTTCACAAACATATTTATTTAGTGATACACCAATACAGCTACTCTCTTTCTTCTTCTTATTAGTTGTTATTTATGGAGTAGCAGGATCGAGAGCGGCTTTAGTAAGGTTAAATGTTCTATTYTTACCTATCGTGTTCATTGCGATAGTGTTGCTTTCTTTATTGAATGTGAATTTAATGGAAATA
>NZ_JBFTMA010000748.1:0-2106 GCF_056396725.1 Bacillus sp. 05T31 | reverse complement strand
TTTCAGCAGCTCTTTACGTATTTTCGACTACAGATTAATTTTATGACTATATGAAGATATGATGCATCTTTTAGTGTGTAGATGTTGTTTTATAGGACTTAAATCCAAAAATAGAACGCACATGTTTCTTAATAAAACGATGATCTTGTTCCACTATATAATTAATATATCTAACTAATCTTTTCTGGCGGAAAACCAGAATTTCGTAAACTACCTGAATTGATTGATGAATATCGGATTAATATGTTTCCTGTAGTCTTAGGCAGTGGACTACCTTTATTAAAGAAATTACGGTCAAAATTAATCTTAAACTTATAAAAAACAATACATTTAAAACCGGAGCGGTTGGTCTTATCCACCAACCGGAGGAAAATGCTTGACTACTCGGCACTTCAACTATCGGGTGCTAATGTTCAACAACGCGTACCGAAAATAATCAAACATATTTTATAAAAAGTGATTCTATAAAATATGTTTAGAGCCTATTTTGATAACTTTTTTTTTTCAAAAACAGGCTTTTTATATTAGGTAAATCAGCAGTAATAGACTTACCTTTGATCAAACATGTTTATAAACCAACATAACGTACAGGAAATCGRTTTTTCTCTTGYCGAAATTTACTTAGCATACAGTGGTCATATTTTTTCAAGAATAACGGAAGAATATATAGAAAATGCTACATAAACGTGAAGTTTGATCAACTTAGGGGGGACAACCTTGTTCAATCAAATAGTAAAAGCTGTACCCAATTTATTTACGATTGGAAATTTATTGTGCGGTGTTTTTTCAATTACCATGAATATGAGTGACTATTTGGAAGTGGCCTCCATTTTTATTTTCTTTTCAGCTGTTTTAGATCTCCTTGATGGAAGAATTGCGAGGAAATTAAAAGTGAACAGTGAGTTTGGTGTACAATTGGATTCCTTAGCTGATATTGTTAGTTTCGGAGTTGCTCCTGCACTTTTATTTCATTCGATAGCAACACCTTCTATTTTAACTTCTTTGGCATTTATCCTTTTCCCAACGATGGGTGCTTTAAGATTAGCTAAATTTAGTGTAAAACCAACCATTGGATATTTTAAGGGATTACCTATTCCAGCTGCTGGATTACCATTGGCCGGTATGGGATTGTTTTCATATAGCAATGCATGGATTACATTAATCCTCGCTCTCTTAATGGTAAGTCCAATTAGGTTTAAAAAACTTTAATTGGGATCCCGTCTATCGCTTTAATTTCATTTGTGGAACGGTTCGCTAATATCCATCAAGTTGAGGGTTTTGATGTTATTCATCATTTTACGAATGCAGCGATGGGACAGACTTTAAAGAGCTTACCTATTGTAATTGCTCATAATAGATTGTGAAATTGAATATCCTCCAGTTTTTGGGGCTATTGTTTATATTTCTGATATGTATTTTCGCCTCTATATTGAACGAATCAATCTTTCTTCTCTAATACCTCAAACGATAAAAATGCACTTCGTTGCTATAAAGGGCAAAAAATTTTCGTTTTGTGGATTATTTATTTTTTTAGCTTGATAGCGATGTGGTGATCCCACTTGTTTAAAAGAACTCCTACCTCTCAAAATACTTAGTTACGCCCAAATAACATAACAAAAAGATTAGGAAATCACTCCTAATCTTTTTGTTTATTACTATTCCATTGCCCCAGMAACATCATAATCATTTAAATCTAATTCAATCGGTYGCCCTAACGCAAGTTTCGCAAGTTCTGATCCTAAGTATGGACCTGCTGTTAATCCTGAAGCACCTAATCCGTTTGCAATGAGTATGCCTTCAAAATTAGGGAGTGGGCCAATAACAGGTAAGAATCCTGGCGTAAATGGCCTGAAGCCAACTCTAGTTTCAAGCATTGTACCATCTTCTAAACCAGGCGCTACTGTTAACGCTTTATGGAATACTTCATGTAAACCACCAGCTGTTACACGGTGATCGAAACCAGTATCATTCTCATGCGTTGCACCAATTACGACATGGCCATTGTCAAATGTTAAAATATATTGATCGTTCGGCGGCATAACAACTGGCATATTTTCTGTTGCTGTATTTTCAATTTGCAAATGAACAATTTGTCCTTTTTGGAAT
>NZ_JBFTMA010000747.1:0-2109 GCF_056396725.1 Bacillus sp. 05T31 | reverse complement strand
ATTTAATACAAGCAATTGAAGAATATATTTACTTTTATAACTATAAACGGTTCCAAAAACGACTCAACCATCGAGCTCCGATAGAATATCGAATCTCGATGGCTGCTTAGTCTTTTTAATACTGTCTACTTGACAGGGATAAGACCAAATTTCTAGTCTTTTTTTATTTCCCTTCATTCTTCTCTAACACATACAAATCTTCTTCAATATTCGTTAATTTCTCACTTACAAGCTTTCTTGCATCTCCAATTGCTTGATTGTATGCAAATGGTCCAACTAATTTAATCATTTCCTCTATTAAACGTTCTGCTTGGAAACGTCCAATTTCATCTAAATCTTCTTCAACGAAAAATTGCTGAATTTGTGCTACAAGCTCTTCTTTTTTATCAGTCGGTATTTTTATGTTCATCATCATTCGTTACTCCTCTATATTTAAGATAATACTTTTCTTAACTCTACCATAGAAAAGCGATTTCCTGGACAAGTTTTTGTAACCCCTTCTAACTCCCTATGGCCGAGTATATTTCCTTTCTCTATGGCAAACTGCTTCATAAATATTTTACATAAAGAATATAATGAATTCATTTGTGCAGTAGTTGGATCATATTTATCAAAATTCCCCGTCATACATATTCCAATTGTATCACTATTATTATCTTTCGCATGTGCTCCAATATGTAAACCTCGTCCTTCGACTACACTTCCATCTTCTTCAATAAAATAATTGTAACCAATCCCGCTCCATCCTCTTACCTTTTGATGAAATTCGTGAGTTTTATACACATCCCAGCCATCTTCTGACGTATGGTGGATGATCAGTTTATTTACTTTTTCTAAAGGAACTAACTCATTTTGAAATGTTAAATTTACACATTTAATTTCCATATGAACATCCTCCTCTTACAAATCGATCATAATAACTGTTTTATCATCTGGTCTTATTCTATTTTCTCCTTCTAACCTTTCAATGATTGCTACATATTCTTTTATACTATTCTTTCTTATATATGCTACAGTTTGTTCTAACGACCACTCTGGGTGAAACAATCCGTCTGAACAAATAAAAACCCCACTTACTTCAGCTACCTGTAATTCACCATATTGTAAATAATCCATAGCTTCTTTCATCCCATTTGCAACTGAGTAGCCGTTTGGCATATTTGCAAGATAGCGATTGTATTTTAACTGCTCCCGAACATCTTGAAAAACGTGTTCCTCAGGTATAGGTAATCCCTTTTCTCTATCTTCCTCTCTCTTCTTTTTTGCACGTTTACTAATTCCTTGAACCGTATCTTTCGTTAATACTCTTATCGCTCCATCCTGAAGTATTGCAACGATCATACAATCACCTAATTGTGCATATTCAAGTTTATCGCCTTCTATTTGAACTGCTGCAATACATGTACACCACAGATGATCTTTTTTTCTCGTATCAACCTTGTACTCTAGCATCTTGTTTTGCAATAATTCATTCGCCTTTGCAACTTCATCTTGTAAACTATTGATYYCTCGTAGCGAAGTAAAATGACTTGCAAATAAATGYGAAGCRATGTATGCTCCATTATGTCCTTCTTCATCACAAAATGGAACTAACGGTGTTGCTCCATCACATACACCGTAAATCATTTTATCTTCATTACCAAAAAATGAATCCTCACACTCTTGTTTTAAAGGACTCTTCTGTTGATACGTCGTTATCTTCATATCTGTATCCCTCCCAATTTATCAAACACTCGAACTATTTAGATTAATCTAATTTTCCAAAATAAACTGTTTTCCCAAAAAACTTTCAATTTCATATATAATCTTGAAATAATATGATTATTTAGTGAAGGACGGGAAAGAGATGGTCAGATTTCTTGGTGTTATTTTTGGTTCTATTATTATCGCAATTGCCTTTAATCTTTTCCTTATCCCCCATAAAATTTTAAGTAGTGGAATTGGCGGAATTGCTATTATTTTAGGGATTGTAACCCCTGTAAACACAGGTATTATTAACTTTGTATTGAACTTACCTATCCTTATTTTAGGATACATAGGTCTTGGAAAAAAAGTAATTTTTAACACGGTTGTTTCTGTAATTGTATTATCTGTTGCATTATACTATGT
>NZ_JBFTMA010000746.1:0-2111 GCF_056396725.1 Bacillus sp. 05T31 | reverse complement strand
GATGTAATTGGTACTAAAAGGAATAGCATCAGAAAGAAAATACCAATTGGAAAAGAATATTGTTGAATAAGATGCACTAAAGTTTTTTGTCCAACAGCAAGTAAAACTCCTAATAAACAAGCCGCACCAGCTAGCGCATAATCCTTAACAAGYAGAGCKAGTGTAACAATARTCCCCAGTAACAAAAAAGRAAGCATATTCTCTTACCTCATCTATAATATTGTATAATCCCAACTATCATTTTCAGGTACAGACACATGTACCATATTTTGATTTGCAAGGTTAATTTGGATTAAATTTGGACTTATTACAGGTTTTAAGTCTTCTCGATTTATTATAAATTTAAATGCTTCAAAGCTTGCTAGAATGCCTACGATATTCGCAAYGGGAGACAGTACAGCCCATGGACGATCTTCTTGTACATAATTATTTGCCCATTTCTCATCCGCACCATGCTTGACGGAATGAAGAGCACGTCCATCTTTTAATTTATGAATTTTATTTTGTATTTCTGGTGTTAGCTCTTGTTGATAAGACGGATATCCTAACGCAATTTCATAAGGCGTAGAGTCGGGAGTTAAAGACATGACGCCACCTCTAAAGGGAGGTGTAACTGCAATCCAAATAGAAGGAATCCCTAATTTTCGAGCTGTACGATGGATAATTACTCTCGCTACTAAATTATCAGTTGCATCTATAATGACATCTGTATTCGTTAGAAGTTCTAATGCATTGTCCTCGGTAACAAATTCTTTCGTTATCTCTATTTGTAATAATGGATTAATGTCTTGCAAAACTTCTAAAGCAACATCTGCYTTYSGCTGTCCTAATTTACTGWTGGAACTTAGCATTTGTCGATTGATATTRCTTGCTTCAAATACATCTTGATCAATAACATGTAAAGAACCCACACCCATTCGCGCCAATTGGATGAGTGTAATTCCTCCTACGCCCCCTGCTCCAACTACAGTRACTCGAGAATTTTTTAATTTCTCCTGCTCCTCTACAGAGATAACACCAATATTTCGCGTAAARCTTTCYTCATATATATTTTGCATATCATTATTTTTTGTTAACAAATTGTATTCCTCCTTACAATGTTTTATAATCCCATCCACCTTTTGGGGCTTCTTTTACTTGAACCGGGATATGACTATCTAAATCCATTACAATGCCTTTAGGCGCTCTAGCTAGAGGTTCACGACCAGTTAAAACTTGTATTGCTTCATGAAAGCTAAATAGTGACAATAGATGAGCACGCATCGGTGTGATAATCCAGCCTGCTTTTCCATCACAAAAATCTTGCGCCCACTCTTTTGGTGCGCCTTTCTCCACAGAATACCAAGCTCGACTTTTCTTTATATCAGCAATCTGTTGTCTTAATTCTTGATTTGTTAATTTGCATCCGACACTTGAGATGTTTAATGCTTCTTCATAAGGAATTCCGGTTGGGAAAAATGTAGAAACAAATCCTCGTGTTGGGGGGCTACCTGACATCCCCACACTTGGTATGCCTAATTCTCTAGCTGTTCTATGTATAATAACTCTTGAAGGCATATCATCTACGGCTTCTACTACAATATCATGCCCTTTTATAAGCTCGATTACATTATCTTCATCTACTCTTGTTTGTATAAAGTTTGTTGATATATAGGGATGTATATCCTTTACAACCTGTTCTGCAACTTTTACCTTTGGTTCACCTATAACACTAGAAAGCGCTAACATTTGTCTGTTAATATTAGAAACTTCAAATTCATCGGGATCAACACCGGTAATATGCCCTATTCCCATTCGCGAAAACAGAATTGCTTCATATCCACCTACTCCCCCTAGTCCAAAAATAATGACCTTCTTATTTCGAAGAGATTCTTGTTCCTGTTCAGAATACACACCAATATTCTTCTTAACCATTTCCCAATAATATGAATCCATATCCATTTTGAAGTCTCCTTTATATGTAGTAACCATTTCAAAAAATAATTCCTCTATATAAAAATAGTCTAGAAGTATGTCATTTTTGTGTGCTATTTGTAAAAAAATTAAAAAACTTTAAATTCTTAGTTTTTTAACAAATGAATATATCCCCATTTATTAAAAAACTAAATAAA
>NZ_JBFTMA010000745.1:0-2115 GCF_056396725.1 Bacillus sp. 05T31 | reverse complement strand
GAATAATACTTGTTTCAGCTTCTTTAGTTGGAGCAATTTCAATCCATCGCATTCCTTGACCGTTATCTTCCTCTGAAATTACAATAAATCCTACTTTTTCTGTCCAGAATTCCTTCACTTCATCTTGGTTATTTACATACAACATGATTTGACCAACATTATTAATCATTTATTTTAACGCTCCTTTATAAACAATTTTTATTAAACTCCATACACTTACACCTAATTATCACCGAAAATAAAGTTGCGGTGCAAAAATCTATTTCAGCGACTCCAATCGCTCGTTCAAACGATCCCARGTTTCGGTGATACCTTGCAGCATACCCATATCCATAACACTCTGAAGTGCCTCTTTGTTAACATATTCAGCACGGTTTATTAGCTTTGTCTTTCCGCCTAAATCGATGAATTCCAATGTCATCTCGGTTGACGGCATAGAATCATTTACATTGCCTTCAGCATCTGAAAAGTAATCGGTATAGACGATTTTCTCTGGCTCAATAATCTCTTTATARACTSCTTTSCCCCATGATTCCATACCAAARAATTGCCCCARGTTCTGATCGACACACTTCATACAGTAGTGCCAAACGCCTCCCGGACGGAAGTCGACAGTGCATGCCGGAATTTCCCAGCCYCTTGGYCCCCACCAKTGTTTCAAATGCTCTGGTTCTTTAAACATACTGAATACTAAATCGCGCGGTGCATCGAAAACGCGCTCCAGCACTAATACTCGCTCATTCTCTACTCTCGATACCATTGTATTACTTGACATTTCAATTCCTCCTTAAGGCTTTTCCTTGTTTTGCAATTCCTTCAAATACTCATCTAAATTATCGAATCTCTCTTCCATCACACGCTTAAATGACTGTACCCAACAATCAAGTGCTTGGAAAGGCTCAGGTCGTAACTTATAAATCCGGCGATTAGCTTCAGCCTGCACTTCCACAATTCCAGTATCACTTAGCACTTTTAAGTGTTTTGAAGTTTGTGGTTGCCTTAATCCTAGATGATTGGCAATTTCCCCGACGGTTAAGGGACCGTCACGCAACAGTTCAACGATATTCATACGATTCGGTTCAGATAAGGCATTCAGCGTCGCCACGTTCACGCCCGAAATTCCCTCCGACATATCAYTCACCTCRTTAAGTGATGGTCTCCGGTTRTAACACATCAATATCATCACTAATATTATCTTCCTGTTGAATTGATTATAACTAAAGAGGAATATTCCTGTCAAGGAATATTCAAAAACTAAATTCACACTAAATGTGGCTTCTACTTTGAAATAAAGTGAAATTTTAATTCATGTTTTTTTATTTCTCTCCACTGGTTATTATTTCGCACTAACTACGATTTTACGATAAATAAAAAGAAGTCATTTGAATCAAAATGACTTCCGCTTTTATTGAGTAAATATTCGTTTATACAAGTCAAAAAACTCGTTATATTCAGAACTTATGTAGTAGTTTAAAACAACAAATAAGCAATCGGCGTAATAATMAGCAACGTTAAAATCGTTCTTTGCACATATAGAATAATAAGTTCAGATACTTTTAACGGAATATCTGTTGATAATATACAAGGAATTGAAGCGGAGAAAAACAAAATAGATGACACCGAAACAACCGCAATAACAAACTTTGTCACGAGTGGTGCACTTACAACTAACAATGACGGTAAAAACATTTCTGCAATACCAACTGATGCCGCTTTAGCAGCTAACTCTGCTTCTGGTAATTGTAAAGCCCATGTAAATGGATAGAAAATATAACTAATCCAATCAAATATTGGYGTAAACTTTGYTAAGACKATKCCAATTARYCCTACTGACATAATCGATGGTAAAATYCCCATYGTCATWATAAAWCCGTCTTTTARRTTCACTGCGATATTTTTCATAACGCCCGGTGCAGATTTTGATACTTCTAATGCATCTTCCCAAGCTCGCTCTAACATTTTCTCTTTATAAACAGGCTCTGGGAACCCTTCTTTCGTTATGTATGTATCTGGTTTTCTACTAAGAGGCGGGATTCTTACGGTGATAGCGGTCACGATGAATGTTACAACAAGTGTAGTCCAAAAATACATATTCCATAAGTGCATTATATCTAG
>NZ_JBFTMA010000744.1:0-2121 GCF_056396725.1 Bacillus sp. 05T31 | reverse complement strand
GGATTATTGGAGGAATAAAGCGTGCCAACAGTTGGATTAAACACAACGAGTACAAATCATATTCCATTGCAGGCAGGAGCGGAAAAAAGTAATGCACCTGTTAATGGTGTACAATCGCCAGTTCAACAAACAAACGGAGTATCAGAAAGTGCTCAAAAAACTCCTGGTGTAATGGGGAAAGACGATTTTCTAAAATTATTTTTATCGAGTTTCCAGCACCAAGATCCGTTCAATGCGATGGATATGAATCAAATGATGAATCAGACAGCGCAGTTATCTCTTATGGAACAAGTGCAGAATATGACAAAAGCAGTTGACTCTTTAAGAACGACGATGTATTCGACAGCGCTTGATGGTGGAATGAAATTTTTAGGGAAATACGTGAGAGGTATTGACGGTGAAGGGAACAAAGTAACTGGTCAAGTAGAGACAGTTCGCCTTGCAGAAAATAACGATGTACAGCTCGTTATTAATAATAAAGTAGTATCTCTTCGTTTCGTTGAAAGAGTGTCTGATAAACCGATTGGAGAAACGAATCCAGAAGACGCAAAGAAAGACGATCAAAAAGTAACTGAAGAAGTAAAAACTACAAATTCATAAGGAGTGTACATACGTTATGATTAAAGCGTTATATACAAGTATTACAGGAATGAACGCAACACAAAATGCATTAAGTGTAACTTCAAATAATATTGCCAATGCACAAACAGTTGGTTACAAAAAACAAAAAGCAATGTTTGATGATTTACTGTACAACAATTCAATTGGTTCAAAAGGTGACGATAGATACGCAGGGACGAATCCGAAAAGTATTGGTAACGGTGTGAAAATGAGCGGAACAGTTACAGACTATAGCGATGGTACAATTACGTTAACAGGTGGCAAAACACAAGCTGCGATGGAAGGTAATGGTTTCTTCGTAGTTGGTGATTCAAAAGGCGGCAACATGGAATTTACGCGTAAAGGTACGTTCGGGATATCTTCAGAGTATTATATTACGAACACAGAAGGGCAATATGTGTTCGCTTATCCAGCAGATCCAGCAACTGGTAATGTTAATTTATCTGGTATTCCAGGACCGTTGCAAATTCCGATGGGATCAGCAATCGGTGGCATTCGGACGTCAAAAGGCGTAATTGGAGGGAATATTCCAGCGGATGCAAAACAAATTACACAAGATTTACCTGTATATGATAATGCAGGGAATACATGGACAATGCGTGTAGAATTTAAACAAACGAGCGAACATAATTATACATATAAAGTACAGATGCGTAATGATTCGAAAAAAGAAACAGAGTTTCAGGATGTTCAAGGTGCAGGTGGTAATATGACATTTGATGCAGTAGGAAATCCAAATCAGCAAAATCCTGGAGCAGCTATTCCGTTTAATGGTGGAACAGTAAATTTAGATTTTAGTAAATTAACAAACCATCCGACAGATAAAACATTATCAGTAACAAACGTAGATGGTAGAGCAGCGGCGACTGTTAAAGATTGCTTTATTGCTGACGGTGGATATGTGATGGTAAAATATTCTGATGGAAGTATGAAATCTGCTGGTCAATTAGCTGTTGCGATGTTCCCGAATGAAGGTGGTTTGATGAAAACTGGAAATGGTAACTATACAGCGACGAATACAACTGGTATTTTAGCGTTAGGTGCATCTGGCCAAAACGGTGCAGGAAAAATACGTGGTGGTGCACAAGAAGGTGCAAACGTAGATTTATCTGTAGAATTCGTTGATTTAATGTTATACCAACGCGGATTCCAAGGAAATGCGAAAGTAATCAAAATTTCAGATGAAGTATTAAATGAAGTTGTGAACTTAATTCGATAATAAATCGTAAAGAAAAATTGTAACGTAGTAGAAAGGGTTTTATATTCGTATGACAAGACAAGAGCGAATTTTACAATTGCCTTTTTTCGAAAATAAACGTGAGCTTGCTGAGCAAGTGTTAAAAATAGAACGAGAAGAGCATGTATATTTACCAGATCAATTTGAAATCAAACAAGTGCCTCCATATTCGTTTGGTGAAAAACAAGCAATCATTGGCCGTATACACGAGTTTTACTTCGTAAGTATTGGTAGTAGTGGTGTTTGGAAGTATCAACTGACTG
>NZ_JBFTMA010000743.1:0-2121 GCF_056396725.1 Bacillus sp. 05T31 | reverse complement strand
GGTTTTGTAAAATCATATAGTTCTGTACAAAGTGTACTATAAAAACTAAACATTTATTTTCTCCTCCGTTTTATGTGTACGGAAGATTCTAATTTACTTAATCTTTCCGTACCTCAAATTTTAATGAGAATTCGAAAGAGCTGACTGTCATAATATATCACTCGCTTTCCATAGAATATAATCATATTGTATAATATTCCCTTCAAAATGAACATATAGAAACCAAAATTCAGACTTATACTGAAAGGAGGATATGATGAATTCATTAATTGGATTTCTTTTTCTTCTTATCGCTATTAATGTTCTAATTTTCTTTATAGCAAAGCAGTATAAACGAATATGGAAAATAGCCAGTGGTATTTTCATTCTTTCTTCCCCCATTGTTTTCTTTGCCACTATGCACGTAATTGGAGAAAAAGTAGGAGATGGATTAGCYGGAGGTTTTGCCGCTTTTACCTTTAGTGGCCTTTTAATCATTAATGCAATTTTTTTATTTGTTGTAAATATTATTATATCTACCAATAGAAATGCATAATACACTCCCTATGTTTGTAGGCATTTCTATTTCAAAATTTAAAGAGCTTACTATAGTAAGCTCTTTATCAAAAACTATTTATTTCACAATCGGCAATGTAACTTCACTCAATTTCACCGTTAGCTTCGTTCCTGCTTTCGGTCTAATTGTATAATCGTAATCACTTGCGATTAAAATGACCCCCATTTGATGCCCTGCTTTAAATACATAATCATCTGGCTGCATGTCCCATGTAAATGTGTAATCTTTACCAGGTTGAATCGCTGTTGAATTTTCTATACTATTTAAGTTTTGCGGATCCATCCAACCTCTCGTTACAATTTCAGGCCTCGCTCCGCCATAATCAACRAGTAAAGCTGTTAAATTTGAAACAGATCGATCAATATTTCCTGTTATTGAAATTTTAGGCGTACCACTTATTCGCATATCTTTTTGCAGTAYAGGCATTGTATATACTAATCGATTCGCTATTTCTAACTCAGGGTTTTCTACTAGTTGATTTGACTTTATTTTAGCATCATCTACTAATGAGAACACATTGTTTACTGATCCCATACTTAATGGTAGATTGACTGCTTTATTACTTAAATACATACGGACTTTTGATGGCACAGCTGCTGGATCTGGCCAATTTTTTATTTTTTGCCACGATTTATTTTCACGTTGTACATCTACCATCGGTTCATCCATAATTCCATTTTCAATTCCATATAACCAATAATCGAACCATTTATTTTGGGTTTGTTGCCAGTTATTACTTGATGTTCCGCCATGTCCACCTTGATGTAACCACATTTTACGAGGAACATTATTTTTGCCAAGAGCTTCCCACCACTGTGCGAACTGCTTCGTTTTTACATTCCAATCATTTAAACCGTGAACAACAAACACACTAGCCTTCACATTCTTAACATCTTTTACATAGTTACGTTTATCCCAAAAATCGTTATAATCGCCTGTTTTACGATCTTGTCCAGCTGTTAGTTCTTTAATAATTTGCCCGCAAACTTCAGGGTTCTTTCTTGTTAGTACTGCTTCTGCCATATTATCTGTATCTTCTCCCTGATAACCACCCGGCGCAATAACCGCCCCATTTGCACGATAATAATCATACCAGCTACTAATCGCTGCGATTGGAATAATTGTTTTTAACCCTTCCACTCCTGTCGTTGCGACAGCATTCGGTAACGTACCATTATAAGAAACTCCTGTCATTCCTACATTTCCCGAAGACCAACTTGCGTTTACTTCCTTACCATCCTCTGTATATGCTTTCGCACGTCCATTTACCCAATCAATGACAGACTTAGTCCCTAATATTTCTTGCTCATCTCCAGTGGTCGGACATCCATCTGATTTCCCAGTTCCGATACTTTCACCTAAAATGACTGCATATCCTCTTGGAACGTAATAATTTCCGTATGAACCAAGATTAACAGCTCCATACGGTTTTCCTCCATATGCATTCAATTCTTCATCAACATTATAAACAGGAACATCTTTTAATCCAGATCGATATGGACTCATTTCATAAATAACGGGGACTTTCACATCTGGATTCGTCTTTGGACGCATAACCTTTACTG
>NZ_JBFTMA010000742.1:0-2126 GCF_056396725.1 Bacillus sp. 05T31 | reverse complement strand
GTAATATCCTCCGCGRGCCATCTTTATTTCAGCGCGGTACATTACATTTTCTAAGTAGAAAGTAATCGGTTTAACTTTACTCTCAAWTTTYAATTGTTCATTACATTYWGCCGCATRKCYTTCAATAGCTGAACGAATRACTTCTGCTGATGGATATGTTAAAGCGTCATCTAGTTCTATGAAAAAACTTTTAGAAAATAGTTTTTTCATAATCCCTTTTTTCTCTTTCATCATATTCCATCCCCCTTCAATTTAAGTCGCCAACATCCATATTTTCAATTTATCTTTAAAAATAAAAAAACCTGCACATTTCATGCAGGATTTTTTATTAGTCATTTTTCGTAAAGTAAGAAACGAAACGAAGAATTTCTAAGTATAACCATACTAGAGTCATCATTAGACCCATTGCACTGTACCACTCCATATATTTTGGAGCTTGGCTACGTGCACCATTTTCGATTAAATCGAAATCTAGTAATAAATTTAATGCAGCAACTACAATAATAACTGCACTAATGATMATACCRATTGTTCCACCTTGGTGAATATATGGAACWGWAACACCGAACATGTTTAATAAGAATACGATTAAATACATAACCATAATTCCCATTGTTGCTGCCATAACACCTGTGCGGAATTTATCAGTTACCTTCACTACGCGTGTTGCATAYAAMACTARCATYGCAAATAGAATTGARAYTGTTAGTAAKACAGCGTTTAAAACGATAGAATCCTGAAATTTCATTGCATAAAYYGCTGAAATACTTCCTAACACTACCCCTTCTACTGCCGCATAAATCGGTGCACCAATTGGTGATATGCGCGGGAAGAAGATAGATGCAAATGCAACGATTGCCGCAATAACTAAAGCACCAATTAATACTGGCATTTTCATCGTACCTTGCGTCATCTGTATGTATGAATAGACAGACGTTGCAAGCAGCAATATAAGCATGATAAACGTTTTGCCTACTGTTCCGCCAATAGTCATCGCGGAAGTATTTGCTCCCTCTTTACGGAATGCCTCTTTTTTCAACATTGGATTAGATGTTCTCATTTTTTCCCTCCTAAAATAGGTTCTACCAATAGTGTAAAGTTTTTCTCTTTACTTTTCAATATATGCAGCTTGTTTTTATTTTAATCCTTCAACGATGTCGGATAGTTCACTCCATCGTTCCATCGTTTTTTCTAGCTCTTCTTCTATCTTTTGCCCTGCTTCAGATAATTCTTGGGCCTTTGTGAAGTCAGATCCAACATTCGTAAGTTCTTCTCCAATTGATTCAAGTTTCTCTTCTAGTTGTGCAATTGTATCTTCAATTGTTTCCCATTCACGCTGCTCATTGTAAGAAAGTTTACGTTTACGTTGTTGTTTCGGAGCCTCTTCTACTACTTTTTTCTCCTTTTGAACTTCTGCTTTCTCAATGAGTTCTCTCGTTTTTTCCATTTCTAAATACTCTGTATAACTACCTAGGAATTCACGCACTTCGCCTTCGCCAGTAAAGATGAACAATTCATCTACTACTTTATCTAAGAAGTAACGGTCATGCGATACAGTTAAAACGACACCTGGGAAATCTTCTAAATAATCTTCTAGCACTGTTAATGTTTGTGTGTCTAAATCATTCGTAGGCTCATCAAGTAATAGTACGTTTGGTTCTCCCATTAAAATACGCAATAAATATAACCGTCTTCTTTCGCCACCAGATAGTTTACCAAGCGTTGTTCCATGTGAATGCGGTAGGAATAAGAAACGTTCTAACATTTGAGATGCGCCAATTACTTTTCCGTCTGTCGTATGAATAACTTCCGCAATTTCTTTAATATATTCAATCATACGCTGGTTTAAATTCATCTCTTCATTTTCTTGCGTATAATAGGCAACTTTTACAGTTTTTCCTACTTCAATTTCACCACTATCAGGAGAGAATTTTCCTGCAAGCATATTTAATAGTGATGATTTTCCGCTTCCATTTGCTCCGATGATTCCGATACGATCACCAGGCTTCACAATATGATTAAAGTTATGTAATACTGTTTTATCACCAAATTTTTTCGTTACATCTTTTAATTCGAGTACTTTCTTTCCTAAACGACTTCCACTTAGTGCAATATCAACTGATTGC
>NZ_JBFTMA010000741.1:0-2145 GCF_056396725.1 Bacillus sp. 05T31 | reverse complement strand
AAGGAGAGAAGCGGAGTAAAAACTAAAAAAATTAGACAAAGAAAATGGAGAGATGAACTAAATGTTAAAGATCATGAAGCATTTAAAACCATTTATTGCTTCCATCATTGCAGTTGTATGTCTTTTAACTGTACAGGCAGTATGCGATCTATCACTGCCAGACTACATGTCTAACATTGTCAATGTAGGRATTCAACAAAAAGGTGTAGAAAATGCAGTACCTGAGGTTATTCGTAAAAGTGAAATGGATAAACTTACGCTCTTTATGAATGAAAATGAGAAGAAAAAAGTTGCTGACAACTATGTGWTTTTAGATAAGAACAACCTCTCTCAAAGTGAACTAAAAAATGACTTAAAAGATTATCCGCAGCTTGATAAAGAGCCACTTTATAAGTTACATACAGAAGATAAAAAAATAATTAACGAACTTAACGATATCTTTGGGAAACCAATGTTAATTACACAAGGAATTGAAAAAGGTGGCTCTCCTGCTGCGACAGGTGACAACAACACACCAGCGAAACTTCCGCCAAATTCAGATCCTTTTGCAATCATTGCGAAACTTCCTCAAGATCAAATCAATGCAATGAAAGAAAAGGCAGATGAAAAGTTTAAGAATATGCCAGGCAGCATGGTAACGCAATCAGCCGTTTCATTCATTGAGAATGAGTATAAAAAGATCGGTATCAATATAGATAAGCTTCAATCCAATTTCATCCTTACTTCCGGCGGGAAAATGCTACTTTTATCCTTAGTAAGTATGGCAGCTACCGTTATCGTGAGTTTACTTGCTGCAAAAGTAGCTGCAGGACTCGGCAGAGACCTTAGAAAGAAAGTATTCCGGAAAGTTACAAACTTCTCGAATGCGGAGTTTGATAAGTTTTCCACTGCATCTCTAATCACAAGAAGTACAAATGATGTCCAACAAGTTCAAACCCTTATGGTTATGATGCTTCGCATTGTATTCTATGCACCAATTTTAGGTATCGGCGGCATTATTAAAGTACTTACTACAGACCTTTCAATGGGATGGATTATCGCAGTTGCGGTAATTGCGATTTTAAGCCTAGTCATTGGTTTATTTAGCATCGCGATTCCTAAGTTTAAGCGTATCCAAAAGTTAGTAGATAAAATTAACTTAATCACTCGTGAATCTTTAACCGGTATGCTCGTTATTCGTGCTTTTAATACTCAAAAACATGAAGAAAAGAAATTTGAAAAAGGAAATCAAGATTTAACAAAAACAAATTTATTTGTAAGCCGTTTAATGTCATTTATGATGCCAATGATGATGTTTATCATGAATGCCGTTACTGTACTTATTATTTGGGTTGGATCACACCAAGTGGATATGGGACATATGCAAGTTGGTGATTTGATGGCATTTATGCAATATACAATGCAAATCATCATGGCCTTCTTAATGATTTCAATGGTATCTATTATGGTTCCACGTGCTTCAGTTTCCGCACAACGTATCGCAGAAGTTTTAGATACTGACATTACCATTAGTGATGTAAAAGAGCCGAAAACATTTGCTTCAGACAAGAAAGGTTACGTTGAATTTAAAAATGTTGGCTTTAGATACCCAGGTGCAGAAGAAGATGTGCTTTCCAATATCACCTTTACTGCAAAACCTGGTGAAACGACAGCTTTCATCGGAAGTACAGGTAGTGGTAAATCAACATTAATCAACTTAATTCCACGCTTTTACGATGTCACAAGCGGCCAAATATTAATAGATGGCACGGATATTAGAGAAGTATCTCAGAAGGAATTAAGAGAGAAAATTGGTTATGTACCGCAAAAAGGAGTTCTCTTCTCAGGTACAATCGAGAGTAATTTGAAATATGGTAAAAAAGAAGCAACTGAAGAAGAACTCGAAAAAGCGGCGGAAATCGCGCAAGCTATGGAGTTTATTAACGCGAAACCTGAAAGCTTCCGCACAGAAATATCACAAGGTGGTACGAACGTTTCCGGTGGTCAAAAACAAAGACTTTCTATTGCGCGTGCTCTTACGAAAAAATCGGAAATCTTCATATTCGATGATAGTTTCTCAGCTCTTGACTTTAAGACAGACGCAGCATTGCGCAGAGCTTTAAACAATGAGATTACAGGAAGTACTATTTTACTTATTGCCCAAAG
>NZ_JBFTMA010000740.1:0-3177 GCF_056396725.1 Bacillus sp. 05T31 | reverse complement strand
GATGTACGGAGCTCGTCCTTTAAAACGATACGTACAGCGTCAAGTTGAGACGAAATTAGCGAGAGAATTAATTGCAGGAGCGATTACGGATAATAGTCACGTAGTTGTTGATGTAGAAAATAACGAATTAGTCGTTCATGTAAAGTAAAAAAAGAGTTCGGATAAAATCCGGACTCTTTTTAGTGTTGTTCTACTGGCTCGTTTGGAATCGCAGCTGCAATCGCTAATACTAATACCGCAAGAACAACTGAGAAAATAGACGCTTGGTTAAAATCGTATGTACCGCCAGTCATAGAGCCGATTACATAGCTCATCATATGTACAAGTGCGAACGACCAAATTAATGCCCAAATGAAACGCATATTTTACACCTCTATTCGTTCAATCTGTCCTTATTGTAACACAATTGAAAAAAGAATATAGAAAAATATTTGTAGATTTTTCAACGCAAATTTGCATTCTGTTCATACATTATAAAAGAGTACTTTTATACGTTTAGAAAATAAGGCGGGGGAAAAATGAGTATTACGGAACGTTTTTTTTAYTTAGAAAAAGAACCATGTGTAATTTATTTACCRGAAAAGCCAAATGGATTTTCTGTTATGCTCCTAGGGGATTATAACTATTTTATTGAGAATGGTACAAGTTTATGGACACAACATGCAGGGAGAGCTTATTTTTTACAGGGTCTTATTGAAAAAGGCTATACGGTCTTTTCATCTAACTTATACGGAAGGCATTGGGGGAACGATCGAGCTGTTCGTCTTGCAAAACGTTTGTATGATGTCGTTCTAAGAAAAGAGACATTGAATGCGAAAATGCACATTATGGCAGATGGTATGGGAGCGCTTGTAGCACTGGAGATGATGAACAAATACCCGGAATGTATACGTTCTGTCGTTATGTTAAATCCGTGTTTAGATTTACCAGAATATGTGGAGTTTGAGAAAGAGCATAAGTTTTTTTACAAAAGATTAGTGAAGGAATTAAGTTTGGCGTATGATTCCAAAGAAGAAGAATTAGAATCAAAAATAAATAAGAAATCATTTGCGCTTCTTCCGTCTTGTGTACCTGTTAAGATTTTCGTATCAACACAGGAAAAAAGAGGAAGAAAACAATTGTTACGTAAATACGAGAAAATGAGGCAATTCAATCAATGCGATACTTCTGTTTTATTCCATCTGCAAGATGTGAAATATAAAATGGTTAGACAAACGACTGATTTCTTTAAAAAATATGAAGAAGAATTGTGAAGCTCCCATATACATAAATGAGGAGCTATTTGTTTCAAGGGGAAAGGGTTGGTGGTATGAAACGCGTGCTGATTATAGGTGCACTTACGTTTGTAGGTTATCACCTTGTGAATAAAATGATTGCAGAAGAAGTAGAAGTATATGGTCTTGATTTTGATGAATTTGATAGTATGACAAAAATTAATGAAGAGAAATTATTGTTGATTGGACGGAATGCCTTATTTACGTACTATTCTATAAGGGATGAAGACGGATGGCGATCGGTTGAGGAAGAGAGTTTCGATACGGTTTATTTTTGCTTGTATGAGCCGAATCAGCAAAGTGGATTTCGGAATGAAAGGGTCATATTACAATATTTAAAACGAATCGTAAGGATGTGTGAAAAAAATAAAGTAAAGTTAAATCTAATTTCTTCTATTGAAATAGGAAGCACTGAAGAATCCGAAAACAAACATCTATTTTCGAAAGTGGAAGAAGGGTTGAAAAAAGGCGAATTACAATATAGTGCATATCGAGTTCCTACATTATATGGGCCGTGGCAACCGTCGTTTATGATGTATCATCAGCTTATTTTATCAGAACTTGATGAAAAAGAGTGCCGTTGTATAAATGGAGAAAAAGGAAGCGATTTACTTTACGTTGAAGATGTATGTGAATATTTATGGGAAAATGGAATGAATGTAAAACACCTCGGTATATATAACTTACTTAGCGGAAAGAGTTATACGAAGGGTAGCGCACGTGTTAAACTATTGTATGGATAATTGATTGAAAAGCTTTAATGGAGAGGAAGAGATTACATGAACGAAAAAAGTATGCAATTTTTACAAATCGCAATGAAACATTTACCAGAAGCTAAGGCAATTTTAGATTCTAATGGAATTGCACTTGATATGGAGAAAGCACAGCCGGTGTTAGAGCTATTGATGAAAGTAATGGGCGAAGCATATGAGCTTGGGAAAGCAGATAAAGAATAAAAAAAACCTTCTTTTTTGATGGAAGAGAGGCTCGAACCGTGGATAGAAGCGGTAAGGGCCTTTTTTTATTTCGAGCGAGGTAAGACCAGAGAGATGATGAGGTTAAAGGGAAAGGTTATGAGGAGAACGTCTTAGTTTTGAAGGAAAGCAGATAAAGAATAAAAAAAATCTTCTTTTTTGATGGAAGAGAGGCTCGAGCTGTGGATAGAAGCGGTTGGGGCCTTTTTTTGTTTCGAGCGGAGTAAGGGTATGGAGTAATTTGTATTTTGAAGGGGTAGGGATTTTTCTGTTTCTTTTAATGAAAAATATAGTTAGTAATACGCTGTCTTTATTTTTTAGCTGAAATATATTCTAGACAAAAGTACATTTATGTTTTAAAATTAGTACCAAGTCATAATAATTGATATAAAACGGAGGGCTGCGATGTGAACGTGGGCATTTTAGGGATCGGAAGATATGTGCCAGAAAAAGTAGTCACAAATCACGATTTAGAGAAAATCGTAGATACATCTGATGAATGGATTCGTACGAGAACGGGAAYTGCAGAAAGACGCATTGCCGATGATACAATAGATACTTCATATATGGCGGTAGAGGCTTCTAAAAAAGCACTTGAAGATGCCGGGATTAGCGGAGAGGATATCGATCTTATTTTAGTGGCAACAGTAACGCCAGATCGTGCATTCCCAGCAGTAGYTTGTGTAATCCAAGAAGCAATTGGCGCAAAACACGCAGCCGCAATGGATTTAAGTGCAGCGTGTGCTGGCTTTATGTACGGAATGATTACAGCGCAGCAATTTATTCAAACGGGAACTTATAAAAATGTATTAGTAGTTGGTAGTGACAAACTATCTAAAATTGTAGACTGGAACGATCGAAATACAGCAGTACTATTTGGGGACGGAGCAGGTGCTATCGTAATGGGAGCTGTTTCGGAAGGGAAAGGT
>NZ_JBFTMA010000739.1:0-2154 GCF_056396725.1 Bacillus sp. 05T31 | reverse complement strand
GTTCAAGCTCTCGGAATTAACGTAAAAGCGATATTCTCGTTTGTTTTTTTATTAGGAGCAGGGATGGCGGCGTTAGGTGGTTTTCTACTAGCACCATATTCAGGAGTTATTTTTGCTGAGATGGGTATGCAGTATGCAATTTTAGCCTTTATAGTAGTTATCATTGGAGGATTAGGTAGCGTACAAGGTTCAGCGCTCGCTTCTTTAATCGTCGGATTAGCCGGTGCTTTTACAGCTTATTTTATACCAGATCTATCACTTGCAATTAATATGWTAATGTTACTATTTTTCTTAATAGTGAAGCCRACGGGACTYGTTGGTGAAAAGGGGTGACATGGTGAACAGCATATCGGGTCGAATTAAAGTATACTTCGGAGTTTTTATGCTCATTTGTTTAAGTGTATTTCCATTCGTARATGATTCACGGAGCTTGTTAATTTTGTTCACTCAAATCTTCATCTTTGCTATTTTCGCTATGAGTTTTGATGTTCTCCTTGGATATACGGGTATTGTTTCATTCGGTCATTGTATGTTCTTTGGAATAGGGGCGTATGGTGTAGCACTCTTATTTGATCGGCAAGGGGTGTCTATAATGAACTTTTTTATAGGAATAGCAGCCGCAATTATTGTATCAGCCATCGTTAGTTATATAATTGGTATGCTTTCATTACGTTTGAAAAGTCATTTTTATGCAATGTTAACGCTCGCTATTTCCCAGCTGTTTTTTGTACTTGCTGAAAAATGGCGTTCACTGACTCATGGAGGAGATGGATTTACATTTCGTGTACCAGATATATTCCGTGATCGTTTTACATTTTATTATATAACATTTATATGTCTAATCGTCATTTTCATCTTGTTACGTCTTTTCACAAAGTCTTCAATTGGAAAAGTATTAAAGGCCATTTCACAAAATGAACAACGCGTTGAAGCACTTGGATATAAAGTTCTTCATTATAAAATTATTGCTAGTGTTGTTGCAGGAGTAGTTGCAGCGATTAGCGGTGGTTTATTTGTTATCACATTGCGTTTTGTAAATACGACTGTATTTTCAATTGAAATGACGTTAAATGCATTATTGATGACAATGATTGGAGGAGTTGGAACGTTAATCGGAGCCATTGCTGGAGCTGGAATTATTGAATCACTGAAATATTATTTATCAKAACTAGCTACAGAGTATCCGATTTTTGAACGATGGACGATTATTCTTGGTTTATTATACATTATCGTGCTTCTAGTTTTTCCGAAAGGGTTAGTTGGAACAGTTAAGAAGTTGAAGAATTTTAAAAGGGGTAAGAAGGAGAAGAGCACAGGGGTGGAGCAGAACGTGTAAAATAAGTCTTCAAGATGAAAAGGGATGTCCTAGTAGTTAAACATATTAACTAGGTAACATCCCTTTTTATTTTATTAAGCCGTACGATAGTATATGAAGTTATATTAGCGATTCGAAAAGGGATATCTATTTACCCGTAAAATACGACAAGTGTAGCCTTTTTATTAATTAAATAGTTCAACTGGAATCACTTTATCTAAGTCTCGAGTTGTAAAGAAGTTAATAGGTAGTTTTTCAACCGCGACATTTTCAACTGGAACTAATTTATCATTTCTAATCGGTAAAAAAGCTATCCCATTTCCCTCAACAATAAACTCTTCAATAAGCGAATAAGAATCTAACTGTTGAAGTTGATGCTGAGATAGATTGTTTTCTTTTAGAAATTGTATTGTCATATTTCTAAAAGGGCACTTTTTATCGTTACTAACAAAGAAAAGTTCTTTTGAAAAGTCAATGTTACACTGTTCTTTCGCTTTTAATAAGCCTACAGAAACTGAAGTGGTGAATACTTTTTTAAACGCTGCGTCGGGATAATCCTCATAAGTTATGACCATATCAACTTTTTGTTGCTGTAGTAGTTTTTGTAAATGGCTACTACTTTCTATATATATTTGATAATTCCTGAAATTTTCTTTAATACGCATACTTAAATAATTAGTCAAAATAGATTGTGACGTCGCTATTACATAAGAAGAAGCACTTGTTTTAATTTCATCTTTGGCTTCTTCTAAAAGAGCTAATATTTTATTCGTGTAGTCTAATAAAATGTCACCAGAAGGTAACAGGGAGGCACCTTTGTTATCTCTATGTAGTAAAGG
>NZ_JBFTMA010000738.1:1200-3359 GCF_056396725.1 Bacillus sp. 05T31 | reverse complement strand
GTGTTACTCACGTTCAGTTTTTACCGATATTTGATTATGCTTCAGTAAATGAAGAGAATTTAAATGAACCACAATATAACTGGGGATATGACCCGAAAAATTTCAACGTCCCAGAGGGCTCCTATTCTACAAATCCTTTTGAGCCGACTGTTCGAATAACTGAATTAAAGCAAATGATTCAAGCGCTGCATGATAATAATCTTCGTGTTGTGATGGACGTAGTATATAACCATATGTATAATGCCGCTGAATCAAATTTTCATAAGTTAGTTCCAGGTTACTATTATCGTTACAATGAAGACGGAACATTAGCAAATGGAACTGGAGTAGGGAATGATACCGCTTCAGAACGAAAGATGATGAGAAAATTTATGGTAGATTCCGTCACATACTGGGCAAAAGAATACAATTTAGATGGGTTCCGTTTTGATTTAATGGGTATTCATGATTATGAAACGATGAATGAGATACGTAAAGCTGTTAATCAAATTGATCCTTCTATTATTCTGCATGGAGAAGGCTGGGATTTAAATACACCTCTTGCAGCTGAGTTGAAAGCAAATCAAAAAAATGCGGAGAAAATGAAAGGGATTGCTCATTTTAACGATAATATTCGTGATGGATTGAAAGGTAGTGTATTTGAGGAGAAAGAAAATGGTTTTGTAAATGGAAAGCAAAACATGGAAGACCGTATTAAAAAAGGCATTACGGCCGGTATTGACTATGATACAAATTCGTCTACTTATGAAGATCCGGAGCAGGTGCTAACTTATGTGGAAGYACATGATAATCATACTTTATGGGATAAACTTGAGTTGACTAATTCAGGTGACAGTGAAGAAATGCGAAAACAAATGCATAAATTATCTTCTTCTATTTTATTAACATCACAAGGTATTCCATTCTTACATGCAGGACAAGAGTTTATGCGCACAAAATATGGTGATCATAATAGTTACAAATCTCCTGATTCTATTAACCAGATGGATTGGTTACGCCGTGCAGCATTTAATAATGAAGTAGAGTATATGAAGGGCTTAATAGATTTACGAAAAAAATACCCAGCTTTTCGWATGACTTCTGCAGAGCAAATTAAAAAGTATGTAGCTTTTATCGATGTTCCCAAAAATGTTGTAGCTTATACAATAGATGGAAAGGGAAGTGGGAATAAAAGCGAATACTTTATGGTGGCTCACAATGCAAATAGGGAAGCCGTTGACATAACACTTCCATCGAAAGGTCCATGGAAAGTGCTAGTAAACGRGAATCAGGCGGGAAGTAAAACACTTTACGTTGTCCATGACAATAAAATTAAAGTTCCTGCATTAAGTTCACTAGTTTTAAAAACAGAGAAACCGATTAAATAAAAGCAAATAATGTGAAAGTATATACTGAATTGAGCAAATTGAATAGGGATTGCAAATGAAAAAAGCGAAGTGAAGGTTGTTTTCACTTCGCTTTTAAAGTTAAAGTAATATAATTTCACATACTGTAATTATATTACAATTTAATAACGGAAATAGACAAGAGATTATTGCTATTGTAACAGTAGGAGGAGAAGATATCTTTGTATTTATTTATAAAATTATCTGAAGCACATTCTTAATTTATATAATTTTTATTATATATTCGAACATCTAACGGGCTAGATGTTCGAGTTGTATTAATTCCTACAAATCGTTTGAAAAATAGCAAAGATGCAAAAGTATATGGAATTAAAATAGAGAAAAGACACCTTAAATGGTGTCTTTTCTCTATTTTAAATACGATATGTTAGTAACTCACTTGTATGTAATAGTATGTGCATTTTTACACTAACTTCTAAAGAAAAAATTTCAAATTCTTTTCTTAATCTATTTGTAATAAATCTCATTAGAAAATTTTATCGCTATAACAAATAAAACTTTCTCAATATTATTTTGTTTAATAACTATTTCCATCTGCTTTCCAATCCATTACAATAATTTCACATTGGAAATACATGAAAATTCTCAATGTTCTAAATGGTTTATACCTTATAGGATTACTATGGGAAAGGATGTGAAATGTCTAATAAAACATCATTTTTTATGATGAAATAAAAAAATTTAATGAAGAAAAAGTTATTTTATTATTCTCAAGCTTCGTTGAAGTACATGTATTTATAATCACTATGAGAC
>NZ_JBFTMA010000738.1:0-1183 GCF_056396725.1 Bacillus sp. 05T31 | reverse complement strand
GGGTTATATGAGCGAGCAAATTTATTACTGGTCTCCTATTAAGCATTGGGAGAAGTTGCATAATGAAATTTTGATAGGAGAAACAAGATTTGCAGGCGTTCTGTCTGAATGGTTTCCTGAGTTTTATTTTTTGACTCAAAAAGGTGTGAAAATTAGTGAACTAGTAGAGCACTTTTCGTTAGGAAATGTAGAAGAGACACAAAAAACAATAGAGCTTATGATAAAAAATCGTGTGTTAGTAAGTAACATATTACCCCCAAGAGAAGTATTTTCCACACAAGAAAAGATTTTTCCGAATCCATATAGCAACCAGATTCGCTTTTCTAAAGAAGATTTAGATAAGTATATGAGTGAACAATTGAATCGAACACAACATGCTGTGCGGTCAACCGAAATTCAACTTGAAACAACAAATGAGTTACCCACTATAATCAAGGAACGTAGGTCTTGTCGCCAATTTGATATGAAAAAACATATTAGTTTTTTAGAATTTTCCCAATTCATATCAACTCTAAAACAGGTTAGGAAAGAAAATATATACTATCATTACGCAAGTGCAGGCGGACTCTACCCTATTGATATCTTTATTTATATAAAACCAAAACGTATAGAAGGTATGAAAGCTGGGTTTTATTATTATAACCCATCAAAAAACTGTCTTGTTATTGTAAACAATATTGATCAAGTAATCAAAAGTGATCATGAGTCAATTAACCAAGATTTATTTACTCAGTCTGCCTTTTCAGTTTATTTGGTTTATAATGCGAACGCTTCCATCCCGAAATACGGTTCAGATGGATATTTATTTGCTTGTATTGAGTCTGGTATTATCACTGCTACCTTAAATATGGTGGCTGAGACATTGAATTTAGGCGTTTGTTCAGTTGGTCATATGAAATTTGAAGAGATTCAGCAATTTTTATGTTTGGATAACCATCAAGTATTTCTCCATGGGCTTGAAGTTGGCTTGAAAATTAACGAATAGATGAAATGAATATTAGGGGGATAAAGATAAAAATGCACATTAAAGATCGAAGTTCGATTCATGAAAATAAAGGGGTAGAGGCTTTTTGGAAGGAGCAGTTATCTTCCGAGGTTCTCGATTTTTCTGTATTTAATAGCGGTTACCAACTAAATAAAGAAAATCCTTGCGAGCACGTTCAAGTCATAATGAATGTAGAGT
>NZ_JBFTMA010000737.1:0-3686 GCF_056396725.1 Bacillus sp. 05T31 | reverse complement strand
CCTATGATGCATACAACAATTACAATCATCTTCTTCCTCTCTCCCATTTCCCAAAACTTGTAAAGAGCCAAGAAGTAAAATTACTACAAAAGTTATATACGTAAATTTAATCATTTTTGGAGCGATAAAATTATAAATATTTCCTGTTACAAGTAGTTTAAATAAGAGCATTGCTAAACCAATTAAAATAATGCCACGAATATAGCCATGATATGCCTTCTGCTCCTCTTTCTCCATTCTTTCTCACCTCCTATAACATTATGATTTGCAGGATAGTATACACAGATAAAATGACAATTCCCATCAAAAAGAATACGAATCTTTTTTGAAAATATGCAAATAGCATTAACGTATTTTTCATATCAAGCATCGGCCCAAACACAAGAAATGCGAGAAGCGCCTTTACTGAGAAAACATGTCCAAAAGATGCCGCTATAAACGCATCAGCTGCTGAACAAATTGATAAAACATAACCAAATCCCATCATAACAATTGGGGCAATTACTTCGTTATGTGCTACTGTATCAAGTACATTCCGGTCAAAAAACGTTTGAAATACGCTCGCTAAAAAAGCTCCAATTAATAAATACTTACCAGTATCAAAAAACTCATCTACAGTGTGATTCACAACATCCTTCCAGCTCTTTTTTTGTCTTTTCTGAACCGGAACCTCTACGCTTTTTAAAACATTTCTCCCACGATAGCAATAATACATAATTAGACCTATGAATAGAGCAACAAGAATTGTTATCCCAAAGCGTGCATATACAACGGCATCATTTCTTTGAAACGCATATACAGTAGATAAAAGAACAACTGGATTCATAATAGGTGCACTCAGTAAAATGACAATTCCTACATGAAGAGGGAGCCCTTTTTGAATAAGTCTTCTTACAATTGGTATAATGACACATTCACACATTGGAAAAAGGAGTCCGACAAATACCGCTGGAATCATTGCAACAATCGGAGATCTCGGCATTACCTTTTGAATCATATCTTCTGTCACAAACAGTTGAATGAGAGAAGAAACAATTACCCCTAATAAAATAAAGGGGATTGCTTCAAAAATAATACTCAAAAACACCGTATTCACATTCAGCCATTCTTGCGGCATACTTTTATGCAAATTTGCTAGACTTGTAAAATCTACAAAAAATAATAAAAAGAGAAAAATAGCCATGAGAGCTATTCCTATTAATTCTTTTGAAACTCTATTAAAGACCAACATTTCCGCCTCCATTTTATTTATATTTAAACGTGTGCTTGTCCAAATACTTCATACTACTACAACACAAATTTTATAGTCTATTCTATTCTTAAATCGTAACCATTATGATTTATTATTGATTTTTTCTTTTTTATCATTTAATATAAAACGTAATCATTACGATTTAAAGGAGAGATTATTTCATGAAAAAAGTACCTATCACTGTATTAAGCGGCTTTCTAGGCGCTGGAAAAACCACTTTACTACATCATATTTTGACTAATAAGAACAACTTAAAAGTGGCTGTTATGAGTTTGCCAATGTCATTATTCTTAATAAGATAGATTTACTAGAAACAGAAGATATGATAGAACTCCATCATTTACTAAAGAAATTAAATCCTGGTGCAAAAATTATTGAATCTTCATTTAGCAAAGTACCATYACAAGAAATTTTAAACACTCATTTATTTAATTATGAAGAAGCCAGTCAATCGGCGGGATGGATGCAAGAATTAAATAATGAACACCATACACCAGAAACGGAAGAATACGCTATCAACTCTTTTGTGTACCGTCGTAAACATCCTTTCCACCCTGAACGCCTTATGAATTGGCTAGAAAAATGGCCTTTAGATGTTGTAAGAGCGAAAGGATTTTTCTGGCTCGCCTCTCGTAATAATATGATAGGACTTCTGTCTCAAGCAGGTTCCTCAATTACAATTCAAGGAGCTGGTGAATGGATAGCAGCATTACCTGAAACTGAAAAAAATCAAATCATTACAGAAGAACCAGAAGTATTGAAAAACTGGGATGAACGATACGGAGATCGAATAACTGAACTTGTATTTATCGGCATTGACATGGATCGTTCTTTAATTGAACAATCATTAGATGACTGTCTATTAACAGAAGCGGAAATGCAACAAGACTGGCATACTTTTGCTGATCCCATTCCAGCTTTTACTTATACTTCATAATCCAAAATAAAAAGGCTTCCGTAGAATGAAGCCTTTTTTCACTTTGTAGTACTCTTATTTAAAAAATTTACTTTAATAAGAAACACAATTGTACCTAAAACAATCAATATAGCATATACGATACCAACTTCATCACCTATTTTTTCTAATCCAAACGGTAATATTATAGTAGCAACTCCGACTGTATAGGAAAATATCCCTGAAAGCTTCGCTAATTTATTTTTATCTCCAACAAACGTTTCTTCCTGATAACCTGCCAACAAAAACAATCGCTTTTTCACATGTATTTGATATCCTAAAAAAATAATAAGTAATCCAACAAATAAACAAATTAAAAATCCCGCTAGCATATTAACACCACCCCTACAATATTTTACCATATCCCCAAAAAGAGATTATCGTTCTTACTAAACAATTTTATTATTAATTAAAAATTTCAGTTTATTAACACTCCATTATGTGATATATTGCATATTGTATCCAATATATTTTTTTGAAAGGAGGACTATATATTTTATGGATCCACATCGATTAAAAGGAATTATTATCAACTATGAAATATGTAAAACTAAGTACCCTCCCGCTCATTACATTTGTCGTCATTTTCGGGACACTCATCGCATTTTATTTATACTTAGATAGCATAAGATACCTTACGCCTAAAGAAACAACATTATTTGGCTGTACAGAACCACTCGCAGCTATTATTTCTTCTGTGCTTATTTTGCACGTWCCGTTTCAATCTTTTCAGTTATTAGGTGCTTTTTGTGTAATTGTAATGGTGCTCATATTAAGCCAAAAACCGGATGAAGGAAAAACGAGGTTAAAAATCGTTAATGAAAAAAGACAAAATATACAATGAAAGGATTGAATTCATTATGCCTGTCCCTCAAAACTATAAAAAACATGGAAGAGTTTCAGCAAAGTCACTCGTTTTAAATCAACTGCAAGATTGGATTATAGAAGGTGTTTTACGACCTGATGAAAAAATAAATGATGGGGAATTGGCAGAAGCACTAGGAGTAAGCAGAACACCTGTTAGAGAAGCTTTACAAATTTTAGAGCTTTCTGGATTAGTTGAAATGGTACCTGGGCAAAAAACGAAAATCGCGCCTATTAAGTTAGACGACGTATCTATCATTTATGAGACGATAGCTGGTCTTCACTCAATTATAGGAAAGCAAGCACTGCAAAAAGTTACAGACGCTGATATTAAACTACTTTCCGAGATAAATGATGCTTTTCAACAATCTATACATGAAAAAGATTCAAAAAAAGCTTTAGAACTAGATATACGATTTCACAATACAATCACCTCTATTGCTAAAAATCCATATATTGAACCTTTTCTAGAAAACATGCAGCTTCACATATTGCGCCTTGAATATTTATTTTTTCAAAACTTTGTTCCTGCAAGTCAATCTATTGAGGAACACCGCTCTATTATTCAAGCACTACAAAAGCAAGATGAAAAACAAATGGAACAAATGATGTCTC
>NZ_JBFTMA010000736.1:0-2175 GCF_056396725.1 Bacillus sp. 05T31 | reverse complement strand
GTGCAATAACTGGCGATAACAATAAAAGTTTGTTTTTTAACATTTTCTTTTATCCTCCTTTAATTTGATTTATAATAACCAACAACGTGTTGTTTATTTATATTTTGAATTATATGTTTAAGTTAAATCTTATACAATAATCAAAAATCGTGAATGTGTCGGTTATAAGACACTTTCTTTAAATGTGTTGGAAAAAATTAAGGAGGGACATGCTTTGCGCGATAGTAATTTAGATTTACGTGTTATTCGTACGAAAACTGCCATACGAAATGCATTGGTGGAGTTAATTGAGGAAAAAGGTTTTGAAGCCATTACAGTGAAAGATATTACTATGAAAGCAAACATAAACCGTGGTACTTTTTATGCACACTATCAAGATAAATTTGATTTAATGACAAAATGCCAGGAAGAAATTATGCATGAGTTTTCCAGCATTGCCAAACAGAAATTTCCGGAAGTTATTGCTGAACTTGGATCAAATCCTTCTCCGACAACGCCATTTGTACTTATCACTTCTATCCTTGAATTTCTAAATGAAAATAGTGATTTTATGAAAGCTGTACTAAGCCCAAAAGGAGATTTATCTTTCCAAACAAAATTGAAAGACTTTATGTGGAAAACACTATTTGAAGATACGAATGGTSCTCTCATTAATAAGGAGAATTTACTTGTYCCAAGCCAATACTTAGCTTCTTATATGGCATCTGCTCATATAGGYGTCATYCAACAATGGYTAAATAATGGACAAAAAGAAAAACCGGAGGAAATTGCTCGTATTTTGTCAACAATCGCAGTTCATGGACCTTTTTATGCGGCTGGTTTAAAGAAATAAGCTTGCCTGCATAGAAACATACTTTAAATACCAACAAACTTCTAAATGAAATGTATGGCTGAGTAGTTACTATTATTTTTATTAATAACTTGAAATTTATGTTCCTATGAAAAAAGCTGTTGAAAGGAATCCCCTTCAACAGCTTCTCCATTATTAACGATATAAACGAACTGCACCTGCAGTATTATCATCTGCTTGCCCAACTACTTCAAATTTCAATCCAAGCTTCGGTAATTTACGTCCTGCATCTGGGATTAAATCGTTCATATACGATTTAGAATCATCAAACTTCGTTACACCTGGTAACCCTTTGTAATCATATGTTCCGCGTGTTGGAGATACAACTTTCCATGCTGGCGTTTGGTTAAAGGAGAACGCAGCATCTGCGATTTGGTATCGTGTACTATTTTGAACAGTTGGTTTGCCGTTTAGCGTTCCAATAATTTCCTCTGGGTGAGAGTCAACAACCCCTAAGAAACCTTCGCCTGGATGCATACCAACCCAATTATCTGTAAAGCTAGAGTCTGCATACCATACAACAAGACCTGTATTATAAGGTACACCACTGCTATATTTTAACGCTTGATCAGCACCAGCGTAGTTTCTCCACTCTAAATAGTAGTTATGTTTCTTCTTATCAAAACCGTTTGCTGTAACGAAACCATTTAATTTTAATTTCGCTTCGCCTTCTGCATCATCAGAGAACACAACATTTCCATCTACAGTTAATGTAGCGTTATCCAGAGTAAAACCGTTCCCTGCAAAACCAGCATCTGTAATGTATTCGAATACTAGTTTTATTTTTTGACCTTTAAATTGACTTAAGTCATATGACTTATCTACCCATTTACCATCCGTTGTGTCTAGACCATTTTTCACATTCTTTTCGCCAATTCGATCCACTAACGTTTTCTTATTATCTTCTGTCACTGCATGTACTTCTAGGAAGTCATAACCTGTTTCAATCTCATACAATGTTTTGTAATCAAATTTCACATTTTTTGCATTTGTTAAATCAAACACTGGTGTTTCTAATGTTGTATGAATATCATCGCCTTTTGTACTATAGTAATAGTTCTTACCGAATGCAGGCTGAATACCTTTTACATCTTTATCTGGTAAGTTAACGCGAATCAGACCAGGACGAGCTGATTTCGTTACACTTTGATCTAAGTACGTCGCAAGACCAATACCGCGATTTAATTTATCATAGTCAATCTCTACAATATTTGCCCAGTTTCCACCCATGTTCTTTTGAAAGAACTCTTTGTTTTGCGGAGAGAAACTTGGTGGCGTTGTACCCGCAATTTTACCAGCCCAGCTGCCGCCGCTCATAACAGACC
>NZ_JBFTMA010000735.1:0-2176 GCF_056396725.1 Bacillus sp. 05T31 | reverse complement strand
CTATATAACACCATGTTGTCACGTAAGTAATCGAACCCAAGCTCGTTATTTGTGCTATACGTAATATCAGCAGCATAAGCAGCTTGTTTCTCTTCACGTGACATACTATTTAAGTTAATCCCTACAGTTARGCCAAGGAACTCATGAAGTTGTCCCATTTCGCTCGCATCACGTTGCGCTAAGTATTCATTGACTGTAACAACGTGAACACCTTTTCCTGTTAATGCGTTTAAATATACAGGTAAAGTAGATGTTAACGTTTTACCTTCACCTGTTTTCATCTCAGAGATATTTCCTTCATGTAAGGCGATACCACCCATTAGCTGTACGCCATATGGACGCATTCCAAGAACACGATTCGCTGCTTCACGAACAACCGCAAAAGCTTCAGGAAGTAGATCATCTACTGTCTCACCTTTTGTTAGACGTTCTTTAAATTCAATCGTCTTTCCTTTTAATTGTTCATCAGTTAGCGGCTTAATAGATGGTTCTAATGCATCAATTTGCTCCACTGTCTTCTGCATACGTTTAATTTGGCGTTGGTTGACATCAAATACCTTTTTTAAAATACCGATCATAGGAAATACGCTCCTCTTTTATTAAAATAAAACTTCCGATTGCTTTCTTTTTCTCTTTACAATCAGTCGTTATAAAAATCAAATTTACCCCGCATTAACGGGCTGTAAGATCCCTACCTCAAAATTAAGCAGAAACAAAAATTAGGTATGGGATCAACTGCCCGTAAATGCCCGATTGGTGAAGGCTAATAATCAGTAGGTGGGAAGAACCCACCACTGATTAAAGTTTCACTTTATGTTATGCCAATTTTTCTCCTAATTAAAAAACTAAAATGTATAAACCTAATGATAATTGTAACACTTGTCTTATAACTATGACAACAATCGTCCAAATGTCGAGCCGTAGATTCAGAAAAAGTTTTTATTTTATTCGTTTCAACAAATTAATAATTCTTTTCCCTACCTCTCTATTTCAAATTCATATTCCAAATTTCATATTAATTCTAAATAATATTCTTTCCCGTTCCCTTTAAAGAGAGTAGCTGGAATGAACATATTAGTAAGATTTAAATCGACAATTACAAAAGCCAAAGATTTTGCCGGTGCAGCATCCATAGATACTCACACAATGCGCAAAACCTTCAGCTTTTGATTTCTATAAACAATATCTATCATTATATTGCAAGATATACTCAACCACAGCAACTCAAAAGTAAACTTAAAATATATAGATATCAATAAAGAAGAAAAAGACACTATACTTAATACATTTTATATAGAACTTTTTCTTTTTTTACAATTACACTTCAAATTAATACTACTAATAAATGTTATTAATTTATTGGTATTTCTAATTCATGATATTTCCCTTTCTTATCCTTCATAAAAGAAATGAATTTCACCTTAGTTGATTCATTTGAAAAGTTTTTATAATTTTTATAAGGGTCATCTCCTATAAAATAATTTGTCCCTATATATCCTCGTACTGTTTTACCAGCAGGTATTACAGGATCAAACTGATATTTTTCAGGTAATTCCATTGAATAAGGAACTAAATTATAAAACTCCCCTATTTTAGAATAAAACATTGTATTAGAAATAGACTTATTACTAAATAAGTTAATATCCCGATTTGTTGTATTTGTAATATTTAAAGGTAACACATACGTCACTACTTCACGGTCTTCATAAGGATCATAAACTTTTGTAGGATCAAGAGGCTCAAGTGCATGAAACTTCACTCCTTGTCCATCATCAAAAGTTCTATTAGATAAAAACTCATCTTTTACCACTTTATAAGATTCATTATTTAGATTTAATGTTTTAAATCTAAACAAACTAGCAAATGTACATAGCAACACACACAATCCAATGATTATTAAGACATGTTTTCTTGTCACTATTAATCTACCAACTTTCCATTATTAACATGTACAATACGATCTACTATTCCATTATCTAGAACATGCACATCATGACTAGCTACAATAATAGTCGTTCCCTTAGATTTTTCTACTTCCAAAATATCTAAAACATCTTTTATCCCATCACTATCTAAAGCATTAGTTGGCTCGTCTAATAACAATAATTTTGGTCGTTCCTTTAAAGCTTGCGCTATCCCTTAACGTTGTTTCATACCTAAAGAGTATCTTTTATAC
>NZ_JBFTMA010000734.1:0-2866 GCF_056396725.1 Bacillus sp. 05T31 | reverse complement strand
AGTTAACACCCCACAAACAAAAAAATGAGCTGACTTCTCAAAAWAACTAACTRTAGAGAAWGAAAATTTTCATTTAGGGKGTACTTCAAAACCTTAGCTTGATGGGCTTTTTTCTTTTTTCTAAAGATCCAGTGTAAGTTCTTTAAATATTTTCATACCAGATAAACCCTATTGGGTTTTAATTTTTTGGATTACGCTACATGCTTGTGAGGCATAGAAAGGTTATATACGACGCCTAAGATATCAAAGACGGTTTTCTTCTTATACCTATGGGATTTTCGTCTGTTTTTCTGTAAGAGATCAAACAGACGAAACAATATCTTTGTTAATTCTTTGGTGTCTTTTTGTAGAGATTCATAAATAAGTAGAAAATAATCTTTTATGATATAAATCGCTTTATATTCGCTTAATTCTCGTGTCTTCTTGATGAGAATTAATTGGCACATTTGAGACACAGAAGCTATTTTGAACGTAAGGGATTTGTAAGGAATAGGTAAGGAAAAAGAGATTTTCATTGTATATGATGAAAATATAAAGAAGCATGAAAGGAGGAACAGATATAACTTATATATGAAAAACAAACCAGTTAATAAGAGTGTTTTATGGAAAAGAAATAATTTCTGAGGTTAACATACATGCAAAAAGAGGGATTTACCGTTTGTTAGGACAGAATGGAGCTTGTAACAAGCAACCACCTATACAATATGAATAGAGGAGAGGAATGCCTTATGAAAACACGTAGTCAAATTACATKTGCAAGTCTGGCYCTTTTAATAGCTGGAAGTTCCCTRTTATAYACAACRCCAACCTCAATTGTAAAAGCAGAGCCCACTCARAATGTATCTAGTTCGTTACAAACAAATACTCAACGAGATCGTAMTTCCGTCAAGCAAGCAATGCGGGATACATTGCAACTTGGATACCCGGGGATACTTGCTAAAACTTYTGAGGGTGGAAAAACGTGGGGGTATGCCGCTGGGATAGCGAATCTAAGCACCAAGCAATCAATGAAAACAGATTTTCGCTTTCGCATTGGCAGCGTGACGAAGACGTTCACMGCAACGGTTGTACTTCAATTAGYYGGAGAGAACCGCTTGAATCTAGACGACTACATCGAAAAATGGTTGCCTGGTGTCATTCAAGGAAACGGATATGATGGTAACCAGATTACTATCCGGCAGATATTGAACCATACAAGTGGTATCGCTGAATACTCAAGGTCAAAAGATGCTGATTTTATGGATACAAAAAAATCGTATATGGCTGAAGAGTTAGTGAAGATGGGGATTTCTCTGCCCCCAGACTTTGCCCCAGGAAAGGGTTGGTCTTATTCAAACACAGGATACGTATTACTGGGTATTCTTATTGAAAAAGTAACCGRAAACAGCTATGCGGAAGAGATTGAAAATCGGATTATTGAACCGCTTGAATTATCGAATACATTCCTACCTGGCAATTCAAGCGTTATTCCAGGCACCAAKCATGCCCGTGGATATGTCCAACCAGACGGARCAAGTGAGCTAAAAGACGTTACTKATTWTAAYCCAAGTRTAGSTAGCTCRGCTGGAGATATGATTTCTACTGCTGACGACTTAAACAAATTCTTYTCTTACTTGCTCGGTGGYAAATTACTGAAAGARCAGCAACTAAAACAAATGCTTACTACAGTTCCTACAGGAAAAGAAGGAATCGATGGATATGGTCTTGGAATCTATRAAACTAAGCTTCMAAGCGGTGTCTCGATATGGGGACACACAGGTGGCATTCTAGGGTTTACTACTCTTGTTGGAGGTAAACTTGGAGGCAAGCATACGTTGGTCGTCAATTGGAATAGTTTGGGTAGAACTGACAGTCCTAATCCTTTTAAAAATATTTTACTTGCTGAATTTAACAAGTAGGCAAAAAGGAAAACAGGATAAATTTTGTCATAGTTTTTATAGTTAAAAATATATCTTTCTGGTTTAAAAACCCCTAACTTACTCTAAAAAATAAATTTTGTTTTTTTGGAATTTTGTTGGCAACCCAATGATATTAAGCTAATAAAACAAAATCCTCCCTAAAATGTAAAAATACGCCATTCTTTCTGTAGAATCATAGGAAAKGATGKCGTWTTTTATGTCTGTTTCTGTKTCTGACGAATTACAACTATTTGCTCAAGAGATTCAAAGYTTTTTATCTCCAAATACCTTACGGGATCTTGCTAGAGATGTTGGTTTTGTACAACGAACCAGTAAGTAYCAAGCAAAAGATTTAGTAGCTTTATGTGTATGGGTGAGCCAAAATRTMGCTAYGACTTCTTTAACTCAGTTATCTAGCTGTTTAGAAGCATCAACAGAAGTACTCATCAGTCCTGAGGGACTGAATCAACGKTTTAATAAGGCGGCCGTCCAACTTTTACAACACCTACTAGCYRAACTACTAAGCAAAAAATTGGCCGCATCTATGCCGATTTCTTCTCCATACACTTCTGTTTTCAAGCGTATTCGTATTTTAGATTCAACTGCATTTCAACTYCCSGATGTATTTTCATCTGTTTATCCAGRTGCAGGAGGATGCAGCCATACAGCKGGGGTRAAGATTCAGCTTGARTATGATYTATTAAGTGGACAGTTCCTACATATTCATACGGGTCCAGGTAAACAACATGATCGAACCTATGGTTCTCTGTGTGCCCCAACTTTGACAGCGAATGATTTATGTATCYGAGATTTAGGTTATTTTCACTTGAAAGATCTTCAACATATACAAGATAAAAAGGCTTACTATATCTCTCGTATTAAATCAAATACACGTATTTATCAAAAAAATCCCACCCCTGATTATTTTCAAGATGGAAGAATCAAGAAAGGTACAGAGTATATACAGA
>NZ_JBFTMA010000733.1:0-2184 GCF_056396725.1 Bacillus sp. 05T31 | reverse complement strand
GGAATAGCCCGGAAAGTGTTGCTGCCGTACAATTAGCTGAGCAAATAGTAACGGATTTGTATCAGATAACGATTACTTGTGCGAAAGACGGTAAATTAGCCAAACGGGCAGTAGGGAATGAAAAWAATTTATTGCTWTTRATGCCTGAAARATCRAATGACCAAGGATTTGCKATGACRGGAAGTTATACTTGCATGGCGTTAACGGCATTACTTGTTTTTGATTCTATATCGACTGAAGAAAAATCAAAGATAGTGAAAAAAATTCATCAAATGGGTGAAAGTGTCATTCAAAGAGAAGACGTCATCAAAGAGATAGTAGATTTTGATTTTGACCGAATTATTTACTTAGGTTCTGGTAGTTTAGAAGGCTTAGCGAAAGAATCACAATTAAAAATATTAGAACTGACAGCTGGAAAAATTGTTACCGCATTTGATTCACCACTCGGATTTCGACACGGTCCAAAATCATTTGTAAACGAAAAATCATTAGTTTTCATGTTTGTTTCTAACCATCCTTATACACGTCAATATGATTTAGATATGTTAAAAGAAATGCAGCAAGACGACATTGCCAGTTATATTTGTGCCATCGAGGTTGATGGAGAAACTAATTATACTGGGAACAGATTTGTATTCGGCAGCGAGGCTCAGTCTGTACCAGATGCTTACTTAGCATTACCTTTTGTCATGATTGGGCAAATAGTCTCACTGTTAGCTTCCGTGAAAGTAGGTAATACACCTGATACACCTTCACCGACAGGAACGGTGAACCGTGTCGTCAAAGGTGTTACCATCTACGAATATTAATAACTAGGGTAGGGGAAAAATGCATGTCTATTTTTATCTTTGCAGATAAGTTCTTTCTTGAGGGGAAGGTTGCAGGGCCTGGCTTTTTGGGGATGAAAGATGGAAAATTCGGTGAATTCACAGAAGATAGGCCAGAGGAAGCGGCAGAAGTCATTGAGTATGCAGGGCATTGGATTGCTCCTGGTCTAGTAGACACACATATTCATGGATTTAGAAATCACGACATTATGGACAATGATTTTGAAGGACTGAATCAAATTTCGGTAGGACTCCTTTCTTGCGGAGTTACATCCTTTTTACCGACGACCTTAACTTCCTCAACAGAATCGTTGAATAACGTCGTTGAAATGATTGGTGCCAATTACACGAAAGTGCAAGGCTCAAAAATTAAAGGGATCTTTTTAGAAGGGCCGTTTTTTACTGAAAAACATAAAGGGGCACAAAATACGAAATATTTTTGTGACCCATCGGTTGATATGTTGAAAGCTTGGCAGAAATTATCAAATGATTCTATTAAAAAAATTGCGATTGCACCTGAAAGGAAAGGGGCAGCGGAATTTATTGAATACGCTGTAGGAGAAGGGATTGCAGTGGCGTTGGCTCACAGTGACGCAACTTATGAAGAAGCAAARCAAGCGGTTGAAAAAGGAGCTTCCATTTTTATTCATACTTTCAATGGAATGAGTTCACTACACCATCGTGAGCCGGGGATGGTCGGTGCGGCCATGAATCTAAAAGATGTTTTTGCCGAAATCATATGTGATGGACATCATGTTCATCCTGTTGTCTCAAATATTTTAATGAATGTCCGCGGCAGAGAAAAGGTTGTTATGGTGTCCGATTGTATGATGGCTGGAGGTATGCCTGAAGGAACTTATCAACTAGGAGAATTTCCTGTGAAAGTAAAAGATGGGATAGCTCGTTTGAAAAGCGGAAGTTTAGCAGGTAGCATTTTGCAATTAAAAGATGCTGTCAAAAATGTCGTTGAGTGGGGAATTGCCACACCTGAGGAAGCGATTTACATGGCGAGTACAGCACCAGCTAAAAGTATTCAGCTCGATGGTGAATGTGGGAAGATTGCCGAGGGATATGCTGCTGACTTTATTGTGATGACGCCAGCGATGGATGTAACTGCTACCTACCTTGATGGTGTATGCCGTTTTTAAGCTTAAACAATTTTCTGAAAGAGGGATTACCAATGATTTTATCTGTCACCATGAATCCATCGGTTGATATTTCCTATCCGATTCATGAATTAAAGTTAGATGTTGTTAACCGTGTGGAAACGGTTCATAAAACTGCTGGTGGAAAAGGCTTGAATGTTGCGCGAGTGATCGCTCAAATGGAAGAAGTTGTCCTAGCGACAGGTGTGCTT
>NZ_JBFTMA010000732.1:0-2187 GCF_056396725.1 Bacillus sp. 05T31 | reverse complement strand
GTATTGAGACAGAATATGTGATGATAAATTCTTAAACATGCAAATGAAAACATTTGTTTTCATTTCGTATATACATAAAAATGCTTTGTCAATTCTGTAGGGAGGTATTTCCATGGTAGAGAAAATGAATGAAGAAGTTATGAATTCAAAAGAATTACAAGTTGGTGACGTTGTTACAGGTTCTGTAACGAAAGTTGAAGAGAAACAAGTTCTTGTAAATGTTGGATACAAAACAGATGGCGTAATTCCGATTAGTGAATTAGCTAACGTTCATATTGAAAAAGCAAGCGATGTTGTAGAATTAGATCAAACACTTGAATTGAAAATTATTAAATTAGAAGATGATGATCTTGTTTTATCTAAGAGAGCTGTTGACGCAGAAAAAGCGTGGGTAGAATTACAAGAAAAATTTAATTCTGGTCATGTATTTGATGTTACTGTAAAAGATATCGTGAATGGTGGGTTAGTTGTGGACCTTGGTGTTCGTGGTTTTATCCCAGCTTCACTTGTAGAAGTACATTATGTAGAAGACTTTGCTGACTATAAAGGAAAAACATTAGCGGTGAAAATTGTTGAATTAGACCGTGAAAAAAATCGTGTTATTCTTTCACATAAAGCGGTAGTAGAACTAGAACTAGATTCTAAGAAAAAAGAAGCAATCTCTTCGTTAAAAGAAGGGGACATTGTTGAAGGAACAGTACAACGATTAACGGATTTTGGTGCTTTCGTTAACGTTGGTGGTGTGGACGGTTTAGTTCACATTTCACAAATTTCACACGAACGTGTAGAGCAACCTTCTGAGGTATTAGAGCAAGGTCAAAAGGTAAAGGTAAAAGTGTTATCTGTTGATGCTGATACGCAACGTATTTCTTTATCAATTAAAGCAGCTCAGCCAGGACCTTGGGAAAATGTTGCTGGCGAAATAAARGCTGGAGATATTCGTGAGGGAGTAGTAAAACGCCTTGTTACATTCGGTGCRTTTGTTGAAATTTTACCTGGTGTTGAAGGGCTTGTRCATGTATCTCAAATTGCAAATCGTCACGTGAAAAATCCAAATGAAGTATTGGAAATGGGACAAGAAGTAAAAGTGAAAGTACTTGAAGTCCATGTAGCAGAAAAACGTATTTCTTTAAGCATAAAAGAAACGCTTGAAGAAAATAATGTAACAGAAGATTATAGCCAATATGAGCCAAATGCTGATTCGGCTACTTTCCAGTTAAGTGATATTATTGGTGAACAACTGAAAAAATTAAAGAAATAAAGAGGGGTACAAGTGGTAAGGGCAAAACGTAAATTAGATCATATTGAATATGCTCTTTCTACTGGTCAGTCTCGTACGCATGGCTTTCATGATATTGATTTTGTGCATCAAAGCTTGCCAAATTCAAGTTATGACACTATAACATGTGAAACAAAAATCGGCGAACTTTCACTAAGTTCGCCGATTTTTATCAATGCGATGACTGGTGGTGGAGGAGAGCAAACATTACATATTAATGAGCAATTAGCATATGTAGCGAAACATCATAACCTTGCTATGGCTGTAGGTTCGCAAATGGCAGCTTTAAAAGATGAAAGTGAAGCGGCTTCGTATAAAGTTGTTAGGAAAGTAAATCCGAATGGGATTTTTTTCGCAAACTTAGGAAGTGAGGCAACTGTCGAACAGGCAGAGCGTGCCGTTGATATGATTGAAGCGAATGCACTGCAAATTCATTTAAATGTCATACAGGAGTTAACGATGCCAGAAGGAGACCGTGATTTTACTGGTGTACTTCAGCGGATTGAGAAAATAGTTTTAAAAAGTAAAGTACCTGTCATCGTAAAAGAAGTCGGTTTTGGAATGAGTAAGGAAACAGTACAACAGTTAGCGAATATAGGTATAACAGCAATTGATATTGGCGGACAAGGTGGTACGAATTTTGCTGCTGTTGAAAATGAAAGAAGACAGCGAATGCTTTCTTATTTTAATAACTGGGGCATACAAACAGCTACCTCGATTATTGAAGCAACCTCTACAAATAATAACCTCTCTTTTATTGCATCTGGGGGTATACAAACAGCACTTGACGTGGCGAAGGCAATCGCATTAGGGGCGAATACAACTGCGTTTGCTGGATACTTTTTACGTATTTTAATGCAAGATGGTGTTGAGAATTTAGTGGATGAAATTGATCTTTTACATACAGA
>NZ_JBFTMA010000731.1:0-2192 GCF_056396725.1 Bacillus sp. 05T31 | reverse complement strand
TCAGTCAACTCAGCCCCCTACTCAACAACAAAATCTATATTACCAAGATTCTTATTACTTCCCTCTATACTGGGGGTATTAATTAGTATCATTTTAATAGAACCACCATTTATCTCCTCGGAAAATATCGAGGAGATTTTTTATCGTAACAATTAATAGAGTACATACATATAATATTTATATATTTAATTGGAGGTGATAGTACTATGAGTAATTATAACTATCGAAAAAACTACTCTAATAATAAAAATAGTAGCTCTTCAGCATCCTCTCAATCTTCGAACTCTCAATCTTCCGATTCCCAGTCACAAAGAGATTTAGCCGAGCTAGGCTATGTAAAGAAAAAAGGATGTAACTGTAATAAAAATAAATAGTTTATTACTAATTTGAGCAATGACATTTCACCGCTCATGATTAACAATTTAACCCACTAGTATATAGTTTATTTAATGGATGAATTCTGTTTTTAATAGAATCGGAACTCTGCAAAGAGTAGTATTAAATGCCTTAGAACCCTTGTTAATTCAGGGTTTTGGGCTTTTTTTATTTATCATTTATATTGCAAGATAGAGCATAAATAAGAATACTACTGGGGCTAAGTGGGGCTAGTTTGGGACCCAAAATATAAAAGGCTGGCGTGTGTATAGAAATGGATAAGTGTAAAAAAACAATAAAAAACTCTGTAGATCTATAGTACATTTATCTTGTTTATAGTTAATAATTATTAGCCCTTCTTTTCTTCAAAATTTTTCATTGTCCCTTTATCCATCTAAAGGGACACTTTTTAAATGACCTTGAGCAAATACTAATTTCTCCACGCAATCCTTGGATTTTCAGATATAATGATATTTATTCTGATAAAAATAAAAGGAGTTACTTGTTTTGGTAGAAAAATTCAATAAAATCCCTCTTCATGTACAAGACTTTCAAAAATTAAAAATGTTATTAGACGAATTAGTACAAGATGAAATAATGTTCATAGAAGGTCTTTCTAAGTATTCTTTAGATATTTCTTCTAAAAAATCTAAAGTCACCATTAACCTTAGAAGCGAATTTTTCCCCGATCCATACTTGGCAATTACTGCTATAAACATTACCCCAAGTAATCAAGGTAAGGGCAGTATTGTTCTTGAATGGTTTAAAACATTCGCTAAAGAAAAAGGCTTTGAACGATTAATATTACAAGAAGTTATAACTGAAGAAGGTTACCACTTTGCATTAAAAAATGGCTTTTCAAAAAAACATAGTCCATACGAGGAACTATTTGGAAGACTAAACAGTTTTGACGGGGATTATGAACTACATTTATAAAAGGTAAAATAAAAGTGAACGAATATTTTCCTTATGCGTTCACCTTTTTACTTGATGAATTATCCACCACATCTTATTCTTTTCTTTCCATAAGAGCAATTTCCTCTATACTTTTAAATATTTAAATCGCTGTCAAACACATACMCGCATCCATTTGATGTTAACACAACAATTGTTGTATTTTAAAAAAAGGRGGACTTCTCACAAGAGAGATCCCCTTTTTATTCTTAAAAATGGTAAAATATAGTTCAAGGAGGGGGAAGAATGAGGAAACTAAAAGTAACTGTTTTTATCTTATTACTGGGCATACCACTATCCCTATTAAATGGTTGCTCTACAGACACAAAACTATTAGAAAAACCAATAGGAGATTATTTGTCCGAAAACTACGGGATAAAGAATGGGGATTTTAAAATTCTTTCTGCTGATAGTGGGTTTGGAGCTCCTGATCAACAGACTTACGTGGAAATAAAAAAACCATACCGCACTCTTGCTTATTTAATTGTAGACAAAGACTCATATGAAATAGTTAAAAATGGAAGCGATGATGTTTTTCTAGAAATATTCAAAGGAGCTTATGTTGAACAACATCGTGATGTTTTGAAACAATCCGATAAGATGATAAAAAAGTATAACTTATTAAGTGAATTCTCCTATCATAAAAAGAATCCAAATTTCTATTACTATTTAGATATACATATAGATAAACAACAAGAAAAGGAATTAATTAAAAATTTCAAACGCGATCAAAAAATAAACACTGACAACATAATGAAAATGTTAAAAGATAGTAAACCTAGAGATCATGCTAATTATATAGGAGTTATCAATTTTAATTACTATTACAATACCTACAAAAATAGTGAAACTGTTCCCAATGC
>NZ_JBFTMA010000730.1:0-2202 GCF_056396725.1 Bacillus sp. 05T31 | reverse complement strand
TGTCAGGCCTTCATATCGCTGGAGATAAAGAAACGGAAATTGCTATTTTCGAAAATATATTTGTAGACATTGGTGATAACCAAAGTATCGAAAATGCACTAAGTACATTTTCATCTCATATGAAAAATCTATCTGAAATTATGAGGATGTCAAATAATAATACRTTACTRYTATTTGACGAAATAGGAAGCGGTACAGAACCGAATGAAGGTGCGGCGCTTGCGATATCTATTTTAGAAGAATTTTACCTTGCGGGATGTATTACAATTGCGAGTACGCATTACGGTGAAATWAARCGYTTTTCAGAAATGCAYGRTGATTTTATGAACGCAGCAATGCAATTTAATAGTGAAACACTAGAGCCACTTTATAAATTAGTGATCGGTAAATCAGGTGAAAGTAATGCACTTTGGATTGCGAATAAAATGAATGTGAGAGAACATGTACTGCAAAGAGCGAAAGAGTATATGGSAAATAAAGAATACGCTMTAGAAAAAGTGAATGAAAGTAARATTAGAAAACCRAAAWTSGTGCAAGAAAAAAGAGAAAATGACTATGAATATAAAATCGGYGACCGTGTGAAATTGTTAGATCATAACGATTTCGGGATTGTATATAAAGAAAAAGATAATTTCTATAATGTCGTTGTATATTATAACGGTGAATTCGTTGAAGTGAATGTRAAACGTATTACTTTAGAGGTAGCGGCGAAAGAATTATACCCAGAAGGATATGATTTAAATACACTATTTGTTGATTATAAAGAAAGAAAAATGCAACACGATATTGAGCGTGGATCGAAAAAAGCGCTTCGTAAAATTGAAAAAGAAATAAGAAAGAATAGAGGATAATATAAAATGGTAACGATTAGACAAGAACAAAAAAATGATTRTAGTAARACWGAAGAAGTTGTAAAACAAGCATTTTYAAATGAAGAATTTAGTGATAAAAAGGAACATGAACTTGTAAAACGTATTAGAGAATGTGACGCGTTTATTCCTGAATTATCAATCGTTGCAGTAGATGAGGAAATAGTCGGGCATATTATGTTATCRAAAATTAMGATAGARCAAGRYGSAACTTCTGTAGAATCATTAGCRCTCGCACCAGTTTCAGTTGCTAGGGGCCATCAGAAAAAAGGAATTGGCGGAAAACTTATCGTAGCTGCTTTAGAAAARGCGAAAGAACTWGGATATGRWTCWGTTGTRGTATTAGGRCATYCAGARTACTATCCGAAATTTGATTTTAAGAAAGCAAGTGAGTGGAATATAAAAGCACCATTTGAAGTACCTGATGAAGTGTTTATGGCGATGGAACTTAGAGAGAATGCTCTTCAAGGTGTAGAAGGAGTTGTACAATATTCGAGTGCTTTTGCTGAGTAGGAGAATCGATTAAGAAATGTAATCATAAAAGATGCTATCTTTTTGTAGGGATATACAGAAAGATAGCTTTTTTTATTAAGCAGATCTACTTACGTATATTTTGCTCAATGAATAATTGAGATGGTAAAATCGATATAGAAATGTAAAGGGAGAGAATAGAATGAAGAAGCGAGAAACAGATAGCAATGAGAATGTAGTTACGTTATATGTTACAAGACATGGTAAAACAATATTAAATACGAATCATCGCGCGCAAGGTTGGGCAGACTCTCCGTTAGTAGAAAAAGGTGTGGAAGTTGCCTCTAATTTGGGAACGGGATTAAAAGATATTCATTTTGCGAATGCGTATAGTAGTGATAGCGGTCGAGCGATTGAAACTGCTAATTTAGTACTAAAATATAGTGAGCAATCAAAATTGAAACTTGAGAAAAGAAAAGATTTACGAGAATTAAATTTTGGTATTTTTGAAGGTGAAAAACTTGAAAATATGTGGGATGTGGTTGGAAAAGCTGCGGGCGTTGCATCACCAGAAGAACTTATGAAGTTTTCTATTCAAGAAGTGATTAATCTTATTAGAGCAGCAGATCCTACGAAACAGGCGGAAGATTGGGAATTATTTTCTACTCGTATAAAAACAGAGATTGATAAAATTAGTGAAAAAGCTGCTAAAAATGGAGGTGGCAACGTCTTAGTTGTCGTTCATGGGCTTTTGATTACTGCATTAATTGAAATGCTAGACAGTAGTAAAACAAAACTTGGAGTGGAAAATGCTAGTGTGACGAAGATTGTATATCAAGATGGAACATATACAGTCGAATCG
>NZ_JBFTMA010000729.1:0-2203 GCF_056396725.1 Bacillus sp. 05T31 | reverse complement strand
GGATGAGGATGTTAATAAAAAAGGAGATAATGTATCTTCAAATAGTAAAAATACAATAGGACGCATTACATATAATAGTGAAGATTTTAACATCCATGCACGAAATATAAGAGAAGATACAGCGGTTTCTGGATATAAGAAAAAGGTTGAAATTTCATTAACTTCAAATGTAAGAGAAGGAGATTCTAGTTCAACAACAGCACAATCAGCAATTAAAACGGCGAATATTGCAATTGCAGTCGGGAATAAATTGTATAGGAATCCAACGGTGAATGCAGGAAGTGGAATAGAAGCACTAATTTTGCCAAGGGAATTAGGAGAAGACAAAAATCCATCGGAAGATTCGTATACAATTTATTATTTTAATATACCAAATGAAGTTAGTTTAAGTAATGCTGAAGTAGTATTACTTTCTGATCAAGGAAATACCATTGTGAGTAGGAAAATTAAAGGAGAAAAAGAAGATATTGTAGGTGCGAAAAAAGAGGTTGAGCGAAAGTTAAATGAGATAAGAGAGACGGATTATGTACGTGTAGAGGTAAAGAGTAAAGATCCTTCTCTACATACGTATTATGTTATTACATATTCTAAAAACCAACAGGTGTAGTTACGATTAATGCCTCGTTGAGTGATAGGGTTTATAATGCGAAAACAAAAGAATTATATTACGAGTAGAAATAAATAAAATAATCGTGTAAAAAGACGGTTTCGTACAATATCGAAACCGTCTTTTTGTATTGCCTATTTGAGGGCGGCTCGATTGGTGTGGGCTAATAATCAGTGGGGGTGGATACCCCCCACTGAAGTTTCACTTTATTTAATGCTGATTCTGCTTTCGAGCTTGCTCCGGTGTATCAAGACTTGTTGCACCGGGATATTGAAGTGATTGGTCGCGATCAGATTCAACGCGGCGTGATTCTCTTAGCTTTCGTTCTTGGCGATCTTTACCCATTGTGAGTTACACCTCCTTATTAAAAGTTTTGCTGTTATGAGAAAAACTATGCACAAAGAAAAGGAGGATTAACTTTCATAAAAAGTTCCCATAATGGAAATCATAGGAGGTGAAATGATGGATGGGAGTACTTTTTATTTTGTTGCTTGGATAGGGTGGATTGTCGTGACCTTTTTTATGAAAAAGGAATCTATTCGTTGGAAGATAAGTGCTTGTATATTAATTTTTATTATTTGTTCTCCGTTAAATGTGACGATTGCTTCTTTCACRATATCGGTAAATGCCCTTTTGCTTTGTATTATTTCTTTTGTAGGTATCGCGTTATATTCTATTTGGAAAAAATTATATACCTTACTTTCGGCACTTATTATTGCAATGTTATATACAAGCTTTCATTTGTTAGAAGTATATGATCCAATTTGGATTGTGGTTGATAGGTTGTTGCTGTTAAGTGGTGCACTTGTGTATGCATCGGTTTTATTGCACGGGGATCGCATATTACGATTATGCTCCTTATATATAGGGATGTTACAAGGAGAATTATTGGTGACGCTGATTTTTCGTAAATTACATTTTCCTTATGAATACGGCAGTTTAGCTTTTTTAGATGTTGCTGCTGTTTCCACTTTATTTATGGCGATTTTACTTTGGATTACAAAGGCATCGGTATATATGGAACAATTTAAGAGGAAAACACGTAAAAGAAAGGCGAGGGTAATACATGACTGAATATACACCAGCTATTTTATGTGGCGTAATTGCAGGTACAATAACTAGGTTGTTAATGCTTCGTACCGATACGAGGCAATATCCGACGAGGCTTCACGGGAAAATTATTCATATCGCGATGGGATTAATTGCGGCTGCCTTAGGAGCAATTGCGATTCCGTCTGTTTTGAAAAAAGATTTCTCTGCAATTACATTTCTTACGTTAGCAGCGACGCAATTTCGTGATGTGCGCAATATGGAAAGAAATACACTTCAACAATTAGATGGATATGAGCTCGTACCACGTGGTAATACATACATTGAAGGAATTGCATTAGTATTTGAAAGTCGTAACTACTTGGCGATGTTAACGTCGTTTGTAACAACGTTTGCGTATATAGGATTCGATTCATGGATTGCCGGGGTAATTACTGGTATAGTAAGTTTTTTCATTGCGAAAAAATTAATGTCAGGTAAAAGACTTCATGACCTTGTAGAAATAGAGCACGTTCCACTTCGTTTTGAAGGAGCGGGACTTTATAT
>NZ_JBFTMA010000728.1:0-2206 GCF_056396725.1 Bacillus sp. 05T31 | reverse complement strand
TGTATGTGCGGTTTGTTTTGCTTCTTCTTTCGTAGTAGGGAGCTTCACGTCTTCGCAAAATTGATAAATCCACTTTTCTATTAATGGCAGCTCCTCACTAGTTACTTCTCGAAAAATTCCATCTCCGTTCCACTTCTTCTTTACTTGTTTCAACTCATATACACCTTGCTCCATCACAACAGTAGTTTTTTTATGTTCTAATATCGCAATCTCTTCCGCTAATTTCTGTACGATGTTCTTATTACCAATCAGTCCAGGAATATCTGGGTATATGCGCGTTAATTGCTTTGCAAGTTCCACTATAGCATCTTCGGAAATTTCAGATGTAGCAACAATTATTTGTTTCTTTTCTTCTGTTTGAAGAAATACAGCTGCAATTTCTTCCTCTTGTTTTGCTACTCCTATAAATATCGGCTCTTGGACCATTTGTAATACACCTAATATGAGATTATTTTCCTGCTCATTCTTCTCTAAAAATGGTTTAACCTCTTCTGTAAAATTAAGAATCTCTTCATATACATGTAATTGAATCATCGACAATCTCTTCTCTCTATTTATAGTTTCATTAAGTATTGGCGATTAATTCATTAAATCCTTCTTTTACGATTCGATAATATTTGAARCTAAYGTRTTCAAATCATTTTCAGCWTGTAAMAYTCTYTKYTTTTCCTTYTCAAATASCTCTTCTTCTTTTYGAAAYGAYTCTTTWCGWTTWTTAATCATACGCTCCATCTCTTTTTTACTCGGTCCACCATATACATTTCTTTTTTGAATAAAAGCTTCTGGCGATATAATTTCTTTCCACTCTTCTTCTAATAAATTTACTTTCAAATTTTCTTGTAAGTATACATTTATATCTTTGAAATTTAATTCATGTAACTCCTTTTTCTGCTCCAATGACATATTCGCAATCGCACTTGCTGCATGATGTGCATGCCGAAATGGTATTTCATAGTTTTTTGTTAAAACATCTGCGAAATCTGTAATCGTAATCGCGTGTTTATATGAACGACTTTTTAACGTTTCCTCTTCTACTTTCATCGTTCGAATAACTGCGTTCATCATACAAAAAACACGAATCGCCTTTTCGATTCCTTTATATAAATACGGCTGCAAGTCATCCTCCGTATCGACAATATCGCCAAATGGTGTATTATGAATCATTTGAAATACAGTAAATGCTTCCCCTAAAGCACTACTCGTAATAGCACGGGCATGTTCTATTGAAACAGGATTTCGTTTTTGCGGCATAATACTACTTATTTGCACATAYGGCTTCGCTACAGTAATCCCATCATATTCTTTCGTCGCTAATAGTAAAAAATCATGAATCCAYCTACTCGTATTCGTCATAATWACCATTAGTAACGAGCTAACTTCTAATAAATAATCYGCTCCAGCAACAGCATCATATGAGTTCTCAATTACATTTGTAAACCCAAGTAACTGTGCCACTCGTTTTCTCTTAATTGGGAAGCTTGTTGTAGAAAGGGCAGCTGCCCCCATTGGAGAATGATTTAAAAGATGATACGCTTTTTTCATTCTTTCTAAGTCTCGTTGCATCGTATCATAAATTGCCAAAACATAATGACCAAATGTTGTCGGTTGCGCCGGTTGTGTATGTGTATACGCGGGCATAATTGTTTCCATATGTTCACCGGCGAGCTCGAGCATACTTTCTTGCAACAATAAATGATGTTCCATTAACCGCAATACAAATTGCCGTAAACTCATGCGATACATCGTTACACCCATATCATTTCTACTTCTACCGATATGCATATTACTTACAAATTCACACTTTGCTTCTTGAGAAAGCAAATGTTCAACTAAGAAAAAAAGATCTTCATGTTGCCCTGTATATAGCAACTTCTCCTTTGGAATCCCCTCTACTTTTTTAAGTGCGATTAATATAACTTTCGCTTCTTCTCTTTTCATTAACTTCTCTTCAGTTAACATAGTAATATGTGCCCTATGCACTTGAAACATATCTTTTAATAAATAATTACGCTGAAAATTAAATACGTGCTGTAATACACAATCTACATATGTTTTCCCAGGGAAATCAGCGCCTTCATTCTTAATAAACTCTTCTTTACTCTGTTTCATCACCTTTTCCCCTTTCGCCTAAGTGTTACTACCCATCATACCCAAGGATGGTGAAAAAGTGCTTGTACATAAAAATAAACTCGGCGCTCATAGCACC
>NZ_JBFTMA010000727.1:0-2563 GCF_056396725.1 Bacillus sp. 05T31 | reverse complement strand
CTACTATATCGYATTAAAGGAAAYGCAAARTCACTRGCGACAATTKCTATTTTAAGTGCAGTGACATTAACAGCGGTTGGTACGTCAGTTACGATGTATTACAACACATTTACRCAATCAAAAGTTGCTGCGCCGTATAGTTATTCTTATGAGAAAAAAGATGAAGCGCTAGATAAAAAGGTAAAAGAAATACTTGCTGGAGAGAAGAGCAATCATCCAGTGACATATGAATCAGAAGTTGAAATGATTCCTGTGAAGGGAACATTTAAAGGTGAAAGAGCAGATCAAGTGCTGAACACGCACTATAATGTTACGAATCAGTATCAGCTTATTTCTCAATCAAGCTTTAATACATATTTGTAATCGTTCCGGATCAAACATATGAGCAGGCGAAACAAGTACATGAAACACGTACTGTAAAAAATATTGATGTAAAAGGTGAGCGAAATAGTAAAGAGTTAACAGCGAAATTAACAAGCATTATGCCAGCAGGTGAATCGGAAGTTTTAAAACCATTTAACGATTTCTATACAGGATTCCAAATGGGAATTGAAACGACAGGTTTAATGATGTTCATTGGGCTATTCTTAGGATTAGTTTTCCTATTAGCAACAGGCTCAATCATTTACTTTAAGCAACTTACAGAAGCAAGTGCTGACCGTGATCGTTACGTTGTTCTTCATAAGATTGGTGTAACGAAGCAAGAGATGAAGAAAGCTATCGCAAAACAAGTGAGCTTTATCTTTGCTATCCCGTTAATTATCGGTATTTTACACAGTTTGTTTGCACTAAAAGGTTTGTCGAATATATTACCATTCGAAATTATGATYCCGCTCCTAATTAGTATYGGAGTATATGGCGTCATTTATATYGGATATTACTTCTTAACAGTTCGCTCTTATTATAAGATTGTGAGCGCGAAGTAATAGATGTAGCTGTAAGGAAATAAGAACTATAAAATAGCCATTCACCTGATTTTTTTAGTCAGGTGAATGGCTATTTTTGTTTTGATTAGCCCTCACCAATCGGGCGTTTACGGGCAGTAAAGCTTCCACCTAACTTCTTTGCTCCTTCTTTTTAATGTAATGGTTTTCCGTAGATAAATCAGGCTTTGTTTGAAAAACGATTATATAAATAGTTAATATAATTGTATTGATCAGATTGGCTAATATAGTCATTAAATCACTTGATGGAATGAGGAGAACAAAGATTGAAAGTACGGCAGAAGCAAGTGGAATGAACTTTTGTAGAGTAGTTAACTCTCCATCGTTATGAAGCTTCGAAGACTTAAAGAAGCTAATTAAGAAAATAAAGGATGTAAATAATAATCCTAAATAGCCCCAACCATCTTCAATATACCAAGGTAAAAAGCTCATTCGTGATGTGAAAATAAAAAGATTTAATATTAACATGCTAATCATTAATATATTTAATATAGTGATATTTGTCTGTTTTTTCACTTGAATTACACTCCGATGTTTATTTGTTTTTTATAGATTATAGTATGAATTAATGCTTAGTAAATTGATTTAATTCTTGTAATTCCTTTTCTTTAAAGGAATTAAAGTTGCTCTTTTCAACTTTATAAATCTCTTCTTTTATAAGATTTGCTTTATATTGAGCATCTAAAAATTGAATTTCTTTATCCCAAGTTTTGATACTTAGCCGAATGCATTTCTCTCGCTGAGCCGTTGGTAAATCATCACGGTGTTTCGGTTCTTTATGAGGATCTTTTGTATTATCAACACGAACTCCATAAATTAGTTCTAATTGATCTAATTGATTATATAATTCATCCAATTCTTCTCTTTGCTTCATTATTGAATTGACTTCTGAGCTTGTGATAGTAGGATTAGTTAATTTGAAATGAGCTAGTTCCGCTGCATAAGCCTCAGTTTTTGTACCTGTATTTGCAAACACAACAGTTGATATTCCCATTAGTAGGCCAAGGGATAACGTTGTAATAATTATTTTTTTCATATCATTTTATTCCTTCCATTGTTTAGTATAAATAAAATATTTTTCGATCTCTTTATTGAGACGTTTTTGCCATTTCCGTAAATCTTGCTTCAATTTCATCCAATTCGAATGAATGACATATTCTATGGTCTTCTTTATCTAAAATTCTATAGTGTTGAGATAGAATATTTTGTTGTATTTTATAACCGTTTAATTCTTTTATTTGTCGCCACCACACCTTTCCTCCTAAAGTCTTCGGGAAGTTAGTGTTGTAATGTGTAAAAGCAATAGTTTTTATAATTTCATTCACATCATCTCCGAATGTCATCTGGACTGTATCACTCTGTTCAAAGAGTGTTACGACACAAACTGCACCTGTCCATGTTAGAGTGCGTCTTCCTTTTTCGATTTCCACTAATGTTTTCTTCGATAAACCGATAATTTCTGACATTTTATCCTGTGATAAATCACTCTCAACACGAATGAGTTTTAATTTTGAATTGACGAGTTCAATAAATTCTTGCTTATCCATAATGTATCTCCTTCTTTCTTATAGTGTAAATTTACACTAAAGGTGTAAATTTGTCAATTTTAGTGTAAAAAG
>NZ_JBFTMA010000726.1:0-2208 GCF_056396725.1 Bacillus sp. 05T31 | reverse complement strand
ATACAAACCCCGCGCTCTTTAAAAGTTAGATAATTCAGCCTTTTAACTTTTTCTACATCCACTCTTTAATTTACGCCACGTATACTAACTCAATTTAAGTTATACATATAATAGCGCCTTCCACACGACATTTTCAAATAATAGCACTTACAGTAATGTTGTAATATTCCTCTTCATTCTCTGAAATCCTGCAAATATAACTCGTCAAAATATGCGATAAATACTAACACTAAGCACCTAATTTAGACAAAAATTATAGAGGACATTTCAGCATGTATCAAGAAATAAGAATAGAAAGATAAGTAAGGGAGGATTTATAATGACTGAACACGTTTTATTTTCTGTTAGCGAAAACGGCGTTGCATCTATTACTTTAAACCGTCCAAAAGCACTTAATTCTTTATCCTATGACATGTTACAACCAATTGGGAAAAAACTTAAAGAATGGGAGCAAGATGAGCGTATTGAACTCATCGTTTTAAAAGGAGCTGGGACGAAAGGTTTTTGTGCAGGTGGTGATATTAAAACGCTATACGAAGCACGTTCTAACGAAGTTGCATTACAACATGCAGAGCAGTTTTTTGAAGAAGAATATGAAATTGATACATTTATTTATCAATACAAAAAACCAATTATCGCTTGTTTAGATGGAATTGTAATGGGCGGTGGTGTCGGTCTGACAAATGGAGCGACGTATCGAATTGTAACAGAGCGTACGAAGTGGGCAATGCCTGAAATGAACATCGGTTTCTTCCCTGATGTCGGTGCTGCTTATTTCTTAAATAAAGCGCCTGGATATACTGGTCGATATGTTGCTTTAACGGCATCTATTTTAAAAGCTCCTGATGTATTATATATTAACGCTGCTGATTACTTTATGACATCAGATTCATTACCAAATTTCCTTACCGCACTTGAAAATGTAAATTGGAAAAAAGAAGATGTACATACTCATTTAAAAGAAGTTATTCGTACATTTGCAACTGCTCCAAACTTAGATGGCAATCTTTCTTCTTCAGTAGAAGAAATTAATTCGCATTTTGCATTCGATACAATTGAGGGAATCATTCAATCGTTAGAGAAAGATCAAAGTCCATTTGCCCAAACAACGAAAGAAAAGCTATTATCCAAATCCCCTGTTTCATTAAAGGTAACATTAAAACAGTTTATTGATGGCCAAGAAAAGTCAGTTGAAGAATGTTTCGCGACAGATCTTATACTCGCTAAAAACTTCATGCGACATGAAGATTTCTTTGAAGGAGTACGCTCCGTTGTAGTTGATAAAGACCAAAATCCAAATTATAAATATAAACAATTAAGTGATGTTTCAGAAGAAGATGTAAATCGATTCTTTAACTTACTTAACGCTTAAACAAAGAGGCCATATATTGTAGCACACTCTCAGCTACTCTATATGGCCTCTTCTTTTCAGTTAAATAATTTTAAATATAATTTAATTTTATTTAACTAAAATGTATGTTAAACTAACGTTAATCGAATTTTCTAAAAACAAAAAAGAAAGGCGGATAACATTATGGAAAATTTTTTTCTGTTTATTATTATGTCTATATGTCTTATTATTCTACCCGGTCCTGATACAGCAATGGCTACGAAAAACACATTGATTGCCGGCAAAATCGGCGGCGTAAAAACTGTTTTTGGTACTTGTGTTGCGCTTTTAATTCACACTTTAGCTGCTGTAATTGGTCTTTCAGCACTTATTGTAAAGTCTGCTCTTTTATTTTCTATTTTTAAATATGTTGGTGCTGTATATTTAGTCTATATTGGTATTAAAGCCCTTTTAGCAGTAAGAAACACAGAAGACTTAAATACAAATGACRTTCCAATAAATAATGAYAATAAACATACTTCTTGCTTTCGCCAAGGGTTTCTTACAAATTTACTAAACCCTAAGRTTGCAGTCTTCTTTTTAACTTTTTTACCACAGTTTTTAAATCCAAATCATAATACATTTATACAACTTCTCGTTATGGGACTTACTTATCTCATTTTAACCGTCATTTGGTTTGCTTTTTATATATTTTTAATTGATAAAATTAGTGCTTTTATGAAAAAACCGAAGACACAGCGTTATATTCAAGGGATTACAGGAATCGTCTTAATTGGGTTTGGTATTAAATTAGCCTTTGAAAGAAATAGTTAACACAATACAAACGAAAATACACTACTCCATTATGAGTAGTGTAT
>NZ_JBFTMA010000725.1:0-2435 GCF_056396725.1 Bacillus sp. 05T31 | reverse complement strand
CTTTATCACATCTCCCCATAAACAAAAAACGTCTAGAAAAACTATAATACTAGTTTTTCTAGACGTTTTTTTATCTCTCGTTATTAAGTCCCAATCTCTCGGTAAGTAAACGATGACAATAAATTGCTATAATTAACAAAATACCACTTGCGCAGTAACCAGCTAAAATATCAGTCGGGTAATGAACATTTAAAATAACTCTACTTAATCCAATCAATATAATTAATATGCCCATCGAAATCGTAATACCACATTTTCCAGCTACACTCTTCAAATTGGCAGCAATGATATAGGCAAGAAAACCGAATGTTATAATAGATAGCATTGCATGTCCGCTTGGGAAGCTATACCCAAGTGCGTCAAGTGCCTCATTTAATGATGGGCGGTCTCTTTTTGCAATTTCTTTTATTCCCTTATTAACAAGGTGTGTCGTTAATATAGCCATTGGATACACAATCATAGCAGCATAATAACGCTTTTTCCAAAAAACGAGCAAGCTTATAATTAGTGTCGTTATAACTCCAATTGCAGATCCTAACTTTGTAAAATATGTGAAGAATGTAATTGAGCTTTCTGTTTGTAATCCTTTTACCATATCACGTACGTATGTATCCATCATTGTAACACCACCTACATGTACCCTCCAAGCGATGATGCTAAATAGAACAAACAATAAAATGATACACATTAACTCATACTGATGTAACTTTTTCTTCAATCGATTTCCTCCTACTATGAAAAAATGCGATTTCTACTTTAGAAACCGCATTTTCTTACTTATTTACCTTTTGTTTTCAGCTCTGTCCAGTAGCGATCGTAGTCTTTTAACTTATCGTCTACATCAACAAGCCACTCTGTACGATCTAATTCTTCTTTTGTTAAGAAGATCATGTGATTATCACGATATTCTTTACTATGAAGAGGATGAGCTTTTTCATTTGGATTACTGTAACCAATTGACTCGTAGTTTTTCACACTTACTTTTTCATCTAATAAGTAGTTCATAAACTTCTCTGCAAGTTCTTTATTTTTCGCACCTTTTGGAATTGCTAACGTATCAGCCCAAATTGTGCCACCTTCTTTTGGTACAACGTATCCTACATCTTTATTGTCTTTCGCGATGAATGCTGCGTCTCCAGACCAAACTGTCCCGATCCAAGCATCTTCTGTAATGAATTTTTGTTTAATATTATCTGTATCGAATGCTAATAAGTTTGGAAGTAGCTTCTGTAAATCATTTGACGCTGTCTTTAACTGTGCATCCTCTTTYGTRCTATTAGAGAAACCRTTTTTCTTAAGTCCCATTCCTAATACTTCACGAGAATCRTTTAATAAAGTAACATGTCCTTTATATTTMTCGTTCCATAAATCATTCCAGCTTGTAGGTGTTTCTTTCACATACTTTTTATTGTATGCAATTCCTGTTACACCCCAAGTATATACTAGAGAATACTTATTCTCTGGATCAAACGCAGGTGTTTTAAAGTTAGAAACAAGGTTCTCGATGTTCGGGATATTCTTCTTATCTAAAGGCGCTAATAAGTCCATCTTCGCCATCGTTTTCACCATGTAATCAGATGGCTGAATTAAATCATATGTCGCGCCACCAGCTTGTAATTTCGCAAGCATTTCTTCATTACTTGCATATTTATCGTAGTTAATTTTCACGTTATATTTCTTTTCAAAATCTTTTAAAACTTGCTCATCAAAATTGTCAGCCCAGCTATAAATGTTTAATTCTTCTTTTTTCTCACCACAACCAGCAAGTACACCTGCAGCAAGACTGACCCATACCAGAAAGACGTGCCGCTAAAATAACAACAACAAATGAAATACTGAATGTAATGTGTGCAATAATAATTGTTGTTTTTCCAAGTTCCATACCTAATTGACTAAATAGGATAAGTAAAGATAACCCCATTAAAATATCAGGAATTAAAATTGGTAAATATACAAGACCGTTAATGGCCCCTTCAAAACGATATTTGTAACGGTGTAATGCAATAGCAAAAATCACACCAAGAACTGTCGTCACAATTGTCGTTATAACAGCAATCGTCATACTATTTACAAACGCATCAATAACATCTTGTTTTTGAAATAAATCTGTATACCAATGGAGTGTAAAGCCCTCCCATTCCGCATTAATGCGAGAATCGTTGAAGGAATATACCATTAAAACCATCATTGGAAAATACAAAAACAATAAGATTAACCAAGAATAAGAAACTAAAAACTTCTTCATTTTTGCCTATTCCCCTCCGTTTCCATCATATTTATATACTTTCGTTGCACGATAATATAAGTAAATTAACAGAACAGAGAATAGAACAACAATCATAGATAACGCGGAACCAAACGGCCAGTCACGTGAACCTAAGAATTGGTTTTGAATTACGTTTCCGATTAATGCTACTTTCGATCCACCCATAACG
>NZ_JBFTMA010000724.1:0-2226 GCF_056396725.1 Bacillus sp. 05T31 | reverse complement strand
ATAGAACCTAATTCCTTAACGTACAGGGAACCGGTTTAGATGTGTCTAAACGTACAATTTTCCCGAAATGATATAGTGAGACAAGATAGGTGTTTATGAACCAAAATCTATATGTATTTGTAAAATAAGGGTAAGAATAGTTTTGGGGGGATTTATATCAATTATAATGCTATTAAGCGAGAAACTGTCCAAATTCAGTGAACACTGGTCGCCCAAAGTCATTGGTGAAATGAATGACTATCAGTTTAAGTTAGTTAAGATTCTGGGGGAGTATAGGAAGTTGTRGTTTTCTTAATATGCTTACCAAACATTATCGAGCTGAAGTTGGATATGAATTAAGCAAAGATTACTGGGGAAAAGGGCTAGCTAGTGAAGCATTGGAGGCCGTTGTTAAGTATGGCTATCATCACTTTCAGTTAGAAAGAATTGAGGCTTTAATTGAACCTGCKAATCTCCCATCACAAAAACTAGTAGAAAAGYAAGGCTTTAGAAGAGAGGGGTTACTGAGGCATTATGAATATACTTGTGGCACAGGTATGATTAGAGAAAGGTGTTCTATATTAATCAAAAAAAATTGATAAATTAGTTGCATGATGAATTAAGGATTGTATATACTATAAATATCAAAAAAAATTGATGAAGGGGGAGTGAATGATAGTGGCACAGGATTTTCAGTTGTATGAGAAAAAGTTTAAAGCGTTAGCTGATCAGAAACGTTTAGAGATTATGTATGAACTTTGTCAACGAGGACAAACTTGTGTGTGTGATTTAACAGGGGTTTTCGAAATGACGCAATCTAAGTTGTCATATCATTTAAAAATCCTGTTAGATGCCGGCTTAATTGTAAAAGAAACAAAAGGTACGTGGAGTTATTATGATTTAAATGATGCGGAAGTAAATAATTTATTATCAGAAGAATTATGTTGTATCTTTAGAAAAACAGGAAAAGGAAGTTGTTGTTAAAATTTTGCACTATTAATCAAAAAAAATTGATTAATAACATTTTAAGAGGAGGAATAAGCGATGAGATATGTTCACGTTGGTATAAATGTTACGGATTTAGAGAAGTCTATCGAATTCTACGAAAAGGTATTTGGTGTGTCACCAGTTAAGGTGAAAGTGGATTATGCAAAATTTTTATTAGAGACGCCAGGACTTAATTTCACACTGAACGTAAGAGATGAAGTGAAGGGAAATCAGGTAAATCATTTCGGTTTCCAAGTGGATACAGCTGAAGAAATTACATTACATAAAGAAAGATTAGAAAAAGAAGGTTTCTTTGCGCGTGATGAGATGGATACAACTTGTTGCTATGCGGTTCAAGATAAGTTTTGGGTAACGGATCCTGATGGGAACGAGTGGGAATTCTTTTATACAAAAGCACATAGTGATGTTCATAAAATTGAAGATCCATCTTGTTGCACGACTTCTAACGTAGTAGATAAAAATTCTTGTTGTTAATAGGAGATGGAAAATAAAATGAAACGTTTATCTTTTCTAGATCGATATTTAACACTATGGATTTTTCTAGCTATGGCTGTTGGGATTGGTTTAGGGTTTGTGTTTCCTAGTGTAGTAGACGGACTAAATACATTACAAGTTGGAACGACGTCCATCCCGCTCGCTGTTGGTTTAATTGTCATGATGTATCCACCGTTGGCGAAAGTTCGTTACGAGGAAATGGGTCGAGTATTTAAAGATGTAAAAGTATTGGTTTTATCTTTAGTGCAAAACTGGATTATTGGTCCTGTACTTATGTTTGTTTTAGCAATTATTTTTCTTCCAGATAAGCCAGAATACATGGTCGGGCTCATTATGATTGGTTTAGCACGTTGTATTGCAATGGTAATTGTTTGGAACGATCTAGCAGATGGGGATAAAGAGTATGCAGCAGGTTTAGTAGCTTTTAACTCAGTATTCCAAATGTTATTCTTCTCCGTTTATGCATACGTGTTTGTAACAGTCATTCCAGAATGGTTAGGGATTGAAGGGGCTATTGTCGATATTACAATGATAGAAGTAGCGAAATCAGTATTTATCTATTTGGGAATTCCTTTTATAGCAGGTATGTTAACACGCTTTGTACTAGTTAAGTTAAAAGGAAGACAGTGGTATGAAAAGGTATTTATACCGAAGATTAGTCCACTTACATTACTTGCATTATTATTTACAATCATCGTTATGTTCTCTTTAAAAGGGGAAATGATTGTTAGTGTACCATTAGAT
>NZ_JBFTMA010000723.1:0-2232 GCF_056396725.1 Bacillus sp. 05T31 | reverse complement strand
GTGGATGATAGATACAATATTACAGAGGAAGAAAATGCTGAAGTTTTAACAGCGCATTTTACAAAAGGTTTGGATGGACCGCTTTCTAAATTTCCGAAAAAGCAAAAGCGTAAATTAATTATATTACGTCATTTAGTGAAGAAATTCGATAGTAATAAGAAGTATACTGAAAAAGAAGTAAATACAGTTTTAGAAAATATATATCCGGATTTTGTAACTTTGAGAAGATATTTAATCGAATATGGTTTTTTAGATAGAACAGCTGATGGAAGCCAATATTGGGTGAAGTTATAAGAATGATATGATGAATTTGAAAATAGTGAGTAGAAGAAGCAATTACTTTGACGAGCAAACAGTATAGAAATGGTTGGAGTAATTACAATTATTTGAGCACGGATTTAACCGTGCAGATTTTWARTAAAAGGAGAAATGAAATTTGAAACCACCTACAGATAACAATAAAGAAGGTGTAGAGTCACAGAAGTCAGAAACRGAACATAAGCCGATATGGAAATCGATGTCCATGTTTTTAGTGCCGTTACTTTTAAGTAATGTATTACAATCAGTTGGACAGTTATTTGGAATGGTAGTAGTAGGAAGATGGCTTGGCGTAAATGATCTAGCAGCTATATCGGCATTTTTCCCGTTATTTTTCCTACTCGTTTCATTTGTAATTGGAATTGGTTCTGGTAGTTCAATTTTAATTGGTCAGGCATTTGGTGCTAAAAATGAGGAGCGCTTAAAAGCTATCGTTGGTACGACGCTTACGTTTACTTTTATTATCGGAGTCGTGTTGGCGATAATAGGTAGTATTTTTGCGATGGATATTATGCGTCTTATGGGAACGCCAGAAAATATTATTGAAATAAGTGTGCATTACGCAAGAATTTTATTTATATCTATGCCAGTATTATTCTTATATTTTGCATATACAACATTTATGAGAGGTACAGGAGATTCAAAAACGCCATTTTACTTTTTAATCGTAAGTACAGCGCTAAATATGATTTTATTACCAATTCTTATTTTTGGCTGGTTAGGAGCTCCGAAATTAGATGTTTACGGAGCAGCCTATGCTTCAGTTATATCTACAGTTATTACGTTTATTGTCATGCTAGTGTATTTAAAGAAGAAAAATCATCCACTGCAATTAGACGGGACAGTAAGAAAATATCTTCGTATGGACTGGGAGTTATTAAAATTATTGTTACGCCTCGGTATTCCAGCGAGTATTAATATGATATTAGTTTCATTATCAGAGATCGCGGTAATCGCATTTGTAAATCGGTACGGTTCAGATGCAACAGCGGCGTATGGCGTTGTGAACCAAGTTGCAAGTTATGTACAAATGCCAGCGGTTAGCCTCGGTATTACAGTATCAATTTTTGCAGCGCAATCAATTGGTGCGAACCAATTTGATCGATTGCAGAAAGTTGTTAAGGCCGGAATTATTATGAATTATATCATTGGTGGTGTATTAATATCTCTTATTTACTTGTTCTCAAGAGATATTTTAGCACTATTTTTAACAAGTCAAAATACAATTGACATTGCTCATAGTCTAATCATGATTACATTATGGAGCTACTTAATTTTCGGTCATGCACAAATTATTAGTGCGACAATGCGAGCAAGTGGTACTGTACTATGGCCAACTGTAATCAGTGTTGTATCAATTTGGCTTGTTGAAGTACCTGTGGCGTATTATCTTTCTTACCATACGAGCCTTGGAATAGAAGGGATATGGATTGGGTATCCAGCTGCATTCATCGTCAGCTTAATATTACAGTATGCATATTATAAGCTTTCATGGCAGAAGAAACGAATTACACGATTAGTGAGTTAAAAGGTGAAAATGTCCCTAAGTCATTATACTTAGGGACATTTTTTTATGAATGCTTATAAATAACTTTTTAAAGTTATGTCAAAATGTTGTCTAATGAGTTCTCCATTATTCATATAAAACTCCCAAGCTGTATCTGGCTCACCGATAATTTCAAATGAACCTTCTGTAATATATAAAGCGCAATTATCTTCTAATGCAATACCTTCTATATTACCTTGGTGAGTTTGTAAAAACGTATGGAAGGCATTCATTCTATTTAATTGATTGTAATGGGGGCAAAATCTTTTGTTAACAATACCCCAGCCACTACTTTCTATATAACCGGAACCTTCATAATCTGAACGAATGCTAGATGTGAACCAGCACATAGCACCGGCACTATATCC
>NZ_JBFTMA010000722.1:0-3277 GCF_056396725.1 Bacillus sp. 05T31 | reverse complement strand
CGGGTGCTACTGGACCTCAAGGTGCGCAAGGTAACACGGGTGCTACTGGACCTCAAGGTGCGCAAGGTAACACGGGTGCTACTGGACCTCAAGGTGCTCAAGGTAACACGGGTGCTACTGGACCTCAAGGTMTTCAAGGTAACACGGGTGCTACTGGACCTCAAGGTGCGCAAGGTAACACGGGTGCCACTGGACCTCAAGGTACGCAAGGTAACACGGGTGCCACTGGACCTCAAGGTACGCAAGGTAACACGGGTGCTACTGGTTCCACTGGACCTCAAGGTGCGCAAGGTAACACGGGTGCTACTGGACCTCAAGGTACGCAAGGTAACACTGGTGCTACTGGACCTCAAGGTATTCAAGGTAACACKGGTGCTACTGGACCTCAAGGTGCGCAAGGTAACACGGGTGCCACTGGACCTCAAGGTACGCAAGGTAACACTGGTGCCACTGGACCTCAAGGTGCTCAAGGTAACACGGGTGCTACTGGTGCCACTGGACCTCAAGGYGCKCAAGGTAACACTGGTGCTACTGGTTCCACTGGACCTCAAGGTGCGCAAGGTAACACGGGTGCTACTGGACCTCAAGGTGCTCAAGGTAACACGGGCGCTACTGGTTCCACTGGACCTCAAGGTGCTCAAGGTAATACAGGTGCCACTGGACCTCAAGGCGCTCAAGGTAATACAGGTGCCACTGGACCTCAAGGTGCGCAAGGTAACACGGGTGCTACTGGACTTCAAGGTGCTCAAGGTAACACGGGCGCTACTGGACCTCAAGGTGCTCAAGGTAATACAGGCGCTACTGGTTCCACTGGACCTCAAGGTGCTCAAGGTGCTCAAGGTAACACAGGTGCTACCGGACCTCAAGGTATTCAAGGTAACACTGGTGCTACTGGACCTCAAGGTGCGCAAGGTAACACKGGTGCTACYGGACCTCAAGGTSTTCAAGGTAACACKGGTGCTACCGGACCTCAAGGTSTTCAAGGTAACACKGGTGCTACTGGTATAGGAGTTACCGGASYTACCGGACCTTCTGGTGGGCCTCGGTAACACAGGTGCTACTGGACCTCAAGGCGCTCAAGGTAACACWGGTGCTACCGGACCTCAAGGTGCTCAAGGTAACACAGGTGCTACCGGACYTCAAGGTGCTCAAGGTAACACAGGTGCTACCGGACCTCAAGGTGTTCAAGGACCAACGGGTGCTACTGGTATAGGAGTTACCGGACCTACTGGACCTAGCTTCCCAGTAGCAACAATCGTTGTAACAAACAACATCCAACAAACAGTACTCCAATTTAACAACTTTATTTTTAGTACTGCAATTAACGTAAACAATATTATCTTTAACGGCACAAATACAGTTACTGTTATTAACGCTGGTATTTATGTAATTAGCGTATCYATYTCTACAACTGCRCCAGGATGYGCTCCRCTYGGARTAGGAATTTCAATTAATGGAGCAGTTGCTACTGACAACTTCTCTTCAAATCTAATAGGCGACTCACTTTCATTTACTACAATCGAAACATTAGCTGCTGGAGCAAACATTTCTGTCCAATCTACTCTTAACGAGATTACGATCCCTGCAACAGGAAACACTAACATTCGTCTTACTGTATTTAGAATCGCTTAAATTTCACTATTTATTGTTTATGACAAATAAAAAAAAGAGCGAGAAACTCGCTCTTTTTTTGTTATGTACAATAATTCATTACTACTCTAATTCAATTGAAACATTTTTTTGTGGTACAAATGTAGAAATTGCATGTTTATAAATAAGCTGTTGCTTACCTTCTGTTTCCAGCAGGACTGTAAAATTATCAAATCCTTTAATTAATCCACGAAGCTGGAAACCATTTAATAAGTACAGCGTAACGAACGTATTCTCTTTACGGAGTTGATTTAAAAACTGATCTTGAATATTGATTGATTGCTTCATGTCGAATCCTCCTCTTTTTCTCTACTTACTATTATTCGACTTTAGTTGTAGCTTTCCTTCTATGTATCGTAAAATTTCTGACGTTTTTTCACCATCAGTAACATCGAACCACGCGACATCCATCTTATTACGGAACCACGTTAATTGACGTTTTGCATAACGGCGTGAATTCGTCTTTAATTGTGATACCGCTTCTTCTAAAGATACACGATTCTCAAAATAATCATATATCTCTTTATAACCAATCGCTTGAATAGATTGACAATCTCGCACTCCTCTTTCATGTAAACCTTTTACTTCTTCTAATAAACCTTGTTCAACCATTAGGTTAACACGTAAGTTAATGCGATCGTATAGCATTTCTCGATCCATTGTCAAGCCAATTAATGAAACATCGTACAGTAACTCATTTTCTTGTTTTTCGAGCTGGTTACTCATTTTTTCACCCGTCGTGTGAAAAATTTCTAACGCCCGAATAACACGCCTTACATTATTGGCATGAATACGCTCCGCACTTTCTGGATCTACTTCTTGCAACTTTTTATGTACATATTCCACACCGTGTTCTAATGCTAACTTTTCCATCTGTTCTCGGTATGTAGCGTCCCCAGCCTCATCTGTAAACTGGTAATCGAATAGAACAGATTGTATATAGAGACCGGTTCCACCAACAATAATTGGTAATTTCCCGCGCTCTGTAATTTCTCGAATGCACTTACGGACACTTTCTTGAAATTCCGCCACAGAAAATGAATCTTCCGGATCTTTTATATCAATCATATAATGTGGAATTCCGTCCATCTCATCTGTCGTCACCTTTGCAGTCCCGATATCCATCGTACGATAAATTTGCATGGAATCACCACTAATAATCTCACCATTCAACGCTTTTGCAAGATCGATACTTAATTTCGTCTTTCCGACAGCAGTTGGCCCAATGATGACAGCAACTTTTTCACGTTGCACTTCTCCCATATCATTCAACTCTCTTTATGTAATATACTCCATCTATTGATTATACCCAATCTTACCAATTTTAACGGCATGATTGCAAGTTCTTTGAATCCAGTATATGAAATTACACAAAAAAAAGAGCATAGCTTGTCCAATTCTGCATATACATGATAAAAAATAGCTCGGAGAGGGTGCAATGACTATGAAACAAGCGACTATCGATTTTCCATTATTAATAAAAGACCTTATTTTAGCTACTGCTACAAAAGAACAAAATTGTTCACAAGAAGAATTATACTTCGCACTAAATTGTTTACTACGTTCCTTTCATTCTACTCTTCAAGAAACAACGTTACATCCAGAAAATAAAAATACAGAGTATATG
>NZ_JBFTMA010000721.1:0-3439 GCF_056396725.1 Bacillus sp. 05T31 | reverse complement strand
AACGTGAACGGTTGGTCGGCTTTATTACCACAAGCGGTCGGTATGGTATTAGGCGGGATTTTACTCACATTTAAACATCATCCATTCAATAAATATGCGATTCGAAATATTCTTCCAGGATTGATTTGGGCAGCTGGAAATATGTTTTTATTCATTTCGCAGCCAAGAGTTGGGGTCGCAACAAGTTTTTCCCTTTCACAAATGGGAATTATTATTTCGACGCTTGGTGGGATTTTTATATTAGGTGAAAGGAAAACGAAGCGTCAATTAATTGGGATTGTTATTGGTATCGTTTTTATCATTGCAGCTGGAATTATGCTGGGGATTGCGAAAGGTTAAGGAGGTATTAAAATGTATAGCGATTTAGAAGGGAAAGTCGTCGTTATTACAGGATCAGCAACTGGTCTTGGAAGAGCCATGGGAGTGCGATTTGCTAAAGAAAAGGCGAAAGTTGTTATTAACTATCGCTCAAGAGAGTCAGAAGCGAACGATGTATTAGAAGAAATAAAAAAGGTAGGCGGGGAAGCRATTGCTGTAAAAGGTGATGTCACGGCCGAGGCAGATGTTGTRAATCTCATTCAATCTGCTGTGAAAGARTTTGGTACGCTCGACGTYATGATTAATAATGCAGGGATAGAAAAYGCGGTACCRTCGCATGAAATGCCGTTAGAGGATTGGAATAAAGTAATTCATACAAATTTAACAGGTGCTTTTTTAGGAAGTCGTGAAGCGATTAAATATTTTGTGGAACACGATATTAAAGGTTCGGTTATTAATATGTCTAGTGTTCATGAGAAAATCCCGTGGCCATTATTTGTGCATTATGCGGCTAGTAAGGGGGGGATTAAGCTTATGACAGAAACGTTAGCGTTAGAATATGCACCAAAAGGTATTCGAGTAAATAATATTGGGCCTGGTGCAATTAATACGCCAATTAATGCTGAAAAATTTGCTGATTCGAAAAAACGTGACGACGTAGAAAGTATGATTCCGATGGGTTACATTGGAAAACCTGAAGAAATCGCAGCAGTAGCAACGTGGCTCGCTTCAGCAGARGCAAGTTACGTAACCGGAATTACGTTATTTGCAGATGGTGGAATGACTTTATACCCATCGTTTCAAGCGGGGCGTGGGTAATATGAAAGGCCAAAGAGATTTAACTCTTTGGCCTTTTTTAAGCAAAAAAAATAGCGGTCGGCTATTTTGTATATCTTTGTTTCCAAGAGAGTGAGGGGTCTGATTCCCCATGATGAAATTCAAGAAGTATACCATCTAACGTACCTTTATCGACGATGTAACGTATACCGGATTTTTGTAATTGATTCATTGGAAGCATTACTTGCATATCTTTACTAATGATACGTATAACACAATATTGACGCGTAGTGCCTAATATTTCTTTCTCTTCAATTGCTTCGATGATTCCTGCACCGTGCATTGGATAAACGATTTTATCACCAATTTGAAACAAATCATCCACCTCCATATGTGGTAACCACTTTTAATGATAACATACGAGGATAAAAATGTCAAATTTTATATATTATCACATCTGATATGATGTAGTCAATATATAAAAGTCGCTTTTTTTATTTGTTTTTTGCTCTTATGAGTTGAATAAATAGGGGGGTGAAAAATAGTACAGGCGCAGAAAGAAGGCATATCCACTTATTTTTAAGCATAAAATATAAAATCGCTAATACAATATACCTAAATCCGTTCTTTGCAAGGGAGGGAGAGAAGGTGGGGCGCACAATTAGAATTGATATTACAAATAAAGTTGTAGCTAAATTTAGGCAAGATTATTTGGAATTATATACGAGTAAGTTTATGATAGGTAAGTTTTATGTCTATACTGAAGATAAACAATATGTGTTAGAAGACGGATATATATATGAAGATGGAAAGTTTTATCGCATCATAGATACGCACCGTGGCAATAAACAAGCGGCGGAGGGCTGCGATCTAGGATGGTGTTAACATGATTCGTGTGAAAGTGTTTGATGAAAGTCATGAAAAAGACTTAGAAGACGCTGTAAATGTATTTTTGAAAAAAATTGATGATAGTAACTTTGTAGATATTAAGTACCAAGTCGGTGTTTCTATTAACGATGACGAAAACCAAATTTATTGTTTTTCAGCAATGATCGTTTATAAAGCATAAAAAAGAGCTGGGTGAGCCAGCTCTTTTTTATGTTTTATGTTGGGACAACATGTGTCGGTAATACGTTCATAATAGATTGAGTTGTGCCTAATTTCTTTGTCGCTAAAAGAGGCGCCCCTGTTTCATGGTTTTGGGCATCTGTACACATACCGAGGTGATAACGATCACCTAAAAATGGATCAATATAAAAACCGTTTTTGAATACTTTATCATTCGGATGTTTTTCATGGTGAATTTCAGAACAGTTAATGCAATAGAACATAGCGTTCATCCCCTTTTCATTGTTGTTTAAAAAAGTGAGTGGGTAGTCATTTCACTTCTAAGGAAATATTGAGGAGAAGAGAAATAACTACCACCCAAATGGTGGGCACACTCCTTCTGATCTTTACATATCTCGCGTATTGTCCCCGAGGGAAGGAGGAGAGACGAAGTACAGATGAGATAAGTTAGGCGATTCTCTCAATATGATTGATGGAGTTTCATGTTGAGAGAATTTTCTGTTTTTCATTGCCTTTGTGAGTATATTATGAAGGAATGCTGAAAGGGTGTTTGTCCTGTTGAAAAAATGTTGAGAATTTCTCAACAGTGAAAAAGAGTCTTTCTTGACATGAAACTAAAAGGTGTTATATTGTTAATGTGAAACTAAAAGGTGTTATATTTTAATGCCGAATAAAGGAGATATAAAATGGAACAACAAAATACATTAAATGATATTAAACAAACAATCGTTTTTAACGCGCCTATTCAAAAAGTATGGAATGTAGTATCAACTGCAGAAGGRATTGCGTCATGGTTTATGCCAAATGATTTYGAATTRGMGGTAGGACATGAGTTTCATGTGCAATCACCTTTCGGACCATCACCATGTAAAGTGTTAGAGATTGATGAGCCGAATTATTTATCTTTCTCATGGGACACAGATGGCTGGGTTGTTTCATTTAATTTGAAAGACCTAGGAGATAATAAAACAGAATTTACGTTAATTCACGGCGGCTGGAAACATCCTGATGAAATCCTTCCGAAAGCGAATGCGAAGAGCTCTATTATTCGCGATAGAATGAATGGTGGCTGGGTAGCGATTGTAAATGAAAAACTGAAAAAGGTTGTCGAAGGTTAAGTGTCCTCGTCAGCAGCGAAATATGATGTGTTTCAAGCAATTGCTGATCCAACCCGCCGAGAAGTGTTACGGTTATTAAGTGATAAAGAGTTACCAATTTCAAAAATAACGGATCATTTTCCGATGAGCCGTACTGCAGTTGTAAAGCACCTTCATAT
>NZ_JBFTMA010000720.1:0-2236 GCF_056396725.1 Bacillus sp. 05T31 | reverse complement strand
ATTTCACTTACCGTATTTTATGTTAAAAAACATAGAATTAATAAAAAACAAATAGCAACAGAACTGGTTTTCTTATTGTTATAGAGGAATTAGTAAAAAAACTTCGAAAAATATAGTATCTACTATATTAAAGAACATATTTAGTAGCGCATCTTCGCATTAATGCATTGTAAAGGAAAGGAGATTAGTATGCATAAACTTCAAACGAATAAAGGCGCACGATATATGATGATTGCTTTTATTGTTTTGTTTCTTACTATGCTTTTACGTATGTTTTATATTCAAGCGGTAGGAGTCGTGCATAATGTTAATGTAAAGGATCTTGCGAAGGAACAACAAAACAAAAATGGAGTTTTAGAGGCAAATCGCGGGACAATTTATGATCAAAGCGGTAAAGTATTAGTCCAAGACTCAACGACATATCGCATCGKTGTAAACCTAAAAGGAAAAGATAAATTAAAAGATAAAGAAGATACCGCACAACGTTTAGCAGATGCGCTTGAAGTTGATAAAGAGGAGATCATGAAAAATTTTCACGAAGGACGTACRCAAGTTGAAATTGGTAAAATTGGACGTAACTTATCTAGAGAAGCGAAGGAAGAGATTAATAATTTGAAAATACCAGGTGTATCTTTCACAACAGAAAAAGCCAGAGTATACCCAAATGAAGATTTCGCCTCGTATATACTTGGTTTTGCAAGACCAGACGATAAAGGTAATGCGGTGGGGAAGTTTGGGCTYGAAGAAAGTTTGGATAAATATTTGCGCTCTACAAATGGTAATGTTTCATATGTAGGTTCAAGAAAAGGAATCCCACTTACAAATGATATAGGAAAAGTAGAACCTGCTAAAAATGGAAATAACGTATACCTTACGCTTGATAAACAAATTAATAGTTTTTTAGAAGATGCAATGAACAAAGCGGAGCAACACTATGACCCTTCTATGTTAGTAGGAATTATTGCAGATCCAAAAACAGGTAAGATTTTAGCAATGTCTAGTAAGCCTAGTTATAATCCTAACAAGGGAGACATTGAATATTTTTTAAACGATCCAATTGCGAATGCATTCGAACCAGGGTCTACAATGAAAGTTTTTACATTAGCTGCTGCAATTAATGAAGGTGTATATAACGGGAAAGAATATTTCCAATCAGGAAAATATGCAGTTGGTTCAACAGAGATTAAAGATCATAATGGCGGCTATGGATGGGGTTCAATTACATTTGATGAAGGGTTTGAACGGTCATCGAACGTTGCTTTTTCTATTTTAGAAGAYCAGTTACTGAAACCAAATAAATTCAAGCAATATATGAATWWATTTGGTTTCAATCAAAAAACAGGGATAGATTTGCCTGGAGAAAGTAAAAATACATTATTGTTAAATACTCAAATTCAACAAGTTACTACATCTTTCGGCCAAGGCTCAACTGTAACTCCTATTCAAATMGTACAAGCGGCCACAGCTATAGCAAATGACGGGAAAATGATGCAACCTTATATTGTTGATAAGGTTGTAAATCCAACAAATAAACAAGTTATTATGGAAAATCAACCTAAAGAAATAGGGAATCCGATTAAAAAAGAGACTGCAGATAAGGTAAGGAACTTAATGGAGCGAGTTATTACTTCATCTAAAGGAACGGGAACGATGTATAAAATTGATGGTTATCCGATTGGTGGTAAAACAGGGACAGCGCAAATTCCGAATCCTGAAAATGGACGATATATGGAAGGGAAAGATAACTATATTTTTTCATTCTTAGGAATGGCTCCAATTGATGATCCGCAATTAGTCGTATATTTAGCCATTAAGCAACCTAAATTAAAGGGGAATGAATACGGTGCTCAGCCTCTTGCTGAAATTTTTAAACCAGTTATGAAAAATAGTCTAGAATATTTAAAAGTGAAACCATATACAGAAAAGAAAATGGCAGATGCAACAAAGCAATCTGAAATAAAAGTACAAAATTATGTAAATCAAACAATGGATACTGTAAAAAATATTGCAGAAAAAGAGAAACTTCAGCCGGTATTATTAGGAGAAGGAAAGATAATAAAACAATATCCACAGACTGGCGAGGTAATGAGTGAAGGAGATCGTATATTTCTAGTAGGAAATAATGTGAAAATACCTAACCTAAAAGGTTGGTCAATGCGTGATGTTATGTATTTCTCTAAGTTGTTGAAATTAGACTTAAAAACWAATTTCAACAACTTAGAGAAATACATAACAT
>NZ_JBFTMA010000719.1:0-2238 GCF_056396725.1 Bacillus sp. 05T31 | reverse complement strand
ATCTTATATTGTCCGGTCGAACTATTCAAAAGCGCATCAAGTTGCATTGGACCAATTGTTTGGTGGGGCCGTAATGAGAAGGGAAAAGGAAAGAACATTTGATTTAATTAGCCAAGAGATTGGAAAACAGTTGCATCCATATCCTTATTATACTGAAAATTACTTAAGTGTGATAAATTGGTTTATGCAAGAATTAGAAGGTGCCTCATTAGTGCCGTTATGTATTGAAGAAATTCAAAAATGTTTCTTATTGGGCATTGATATGAAGACTCTTAGAGATAAATACTCTGATTTTACTATTAAACTTTCTAAAGACATTTTTAGATTCACATCAAGAATTTTTAAAGAAAAGAGTATTTTAAATTATTTATATGAAATATAAATAATGATGTGTTTATACTATAGAAGATAAAATAAATGTAGATAATACAACAATATTTACAGTAAATCAGACTTCCTTTGGGAGGTCTGATTTGTTTTCGTACAATAATTTTATTATGTAAACATGTAAATGACCACAATCTATAGGGTTTAATGATAAAATGTTGTTTGGTTACCAATAAAGTTTATCTTTTTATTTATTTTTCCATTCAACTAAAGTACGTTGCTTACAACTTCCACAATCAAAATAACCATTAACTTTTATAATTCTTTGTTTGTGATTACAGTTAGGGCACTGGATTTCTTGTTTTTCAAAAGCTGCATATATAAGACCTAATGAAAAAAGAAACAGTGGGACGGCGAAAAATAACCCGACTATTGTGATACCTAAAATAACAGAAAAAATAATACCCAAAATGCCGAGAATTAATGACGTTTTACGGCCAAACTTCTCTTTAACGGAGCTCTTTTTTTGATTCACTTCAATGATGTAAGTGTTACCGTCCGCGGTTGTCTTTGTTTCCATATTCCTCCTCCTTAATAACTTTTAATCAATTGTATCAGAGTATTCTGAAATACATCTATAAACAAAAACAGTACATTTATTTTATGTACTGTACAACGTCTTCAATACGATATGTTTTATCGATGTCATTTTCTGCAGCTAATTGATTTAAAGCATCTAAGATGGACTGTAATGTATCGATACGTACAAGACCAACCTCACCATTCACTAGATTACTAATAGTGGCTGGACGTACTTTTGATTCTACAGCTAATTTGTTTTTCGTAATTCCTATTTCCTCCATTGTTTCCCCTAAAGTGAATACCATAGAACTCATGGTAATACCTCCGTTCATTCCGATCGTTTATTACTTTACATTTTACACAATTTACATATTAAAGTAAAACTTTTTTCGAAACACTATTGACGTATGACTCCTGAAGTTATATATTGATACTAACAAAGTTTTACTTTTGAAGTCATACTTTTATACGAAGTGAGAAGGGTGGAGCGGTATAGATGCAAAAAATAAGCGAATACTTCGGTTTAGAAACAAAATCTGATTGTATTTGGTTTTATGGTTTTTATACTGTAGCTTCTGTTCTATTCATTATTAATATGCTTATAGCTCACGTGCTATAGGCTCTTTCTTTAACTAAATATCGGACAACCTCCAGCCTCGTGAATATCTTCATTCGAAAAAACAGATATACACGAGGTCTAGTTTCCTATTGTCTTTTTTAGGTAACTAAGGGAGGAGATCAACACGAGGAATGACCTAACACTCGTTAAACTTGAACAGGTTAGCTAAGCCAATGTCAGAAAGTTAAGCGTCCTAACGTATAACGTTTCCTTGTTTGCGTTGTTAGGAGTCTAGGCGAGTACGGCCATTAACGGTACGGCGGTTGCTTGGCGTGTTACGGCACGGGTAGCAGCGGATAATGAAAGAATTATAGGTTACGAGTAATGAAGGATACGCCAGTAGTGCATCTCCTTTCCTGATTCTTTCTGCAGATAGGACAAGCTTTATCTGTAAAAAGTCTGCTGTGTAAGAAATTACAGCGTTTAAACAGGGTGTTACTATACGGATTCCTTAACCCGATAGACCATGATTGACAGAACGTCTATTTTACGACGCTTTTATTTTTTTGAAGCGTTGTAAGGTAGTCATTCTTTGCCCTAGCCGTTGTCCTGTACCCTCATCCCATGATTGTCTGACGACCGCAAAAGTCAAGTGCAAAAAGCAAAATAAAGATAAAAACTTATTAAGGCTGGAGGGGGAGGAGTTAATCCTCGATGATCCAGATCTCCTCGATTGGTTTACCGAGTTCTTGAGCTATTCTGTATGCTGT
>NZ_JBFTMA010000718.1:0-2240 GCF_056396725.1 Bacillus sp. 05T31 | reverse complement strand
AAGGCTTTGCGGTCTTTTCATGTTTCAAAACCTCGTGCAATCACAGTTGATAAAAATCCCGCCTATCCCATTGCTATCAGCGGGCTGAAGAAAGAGAAAAAAATGCCGTTAGGCATTCAAATCAGACAGATAAAATATCTAAATAACATCGTAGAGCAAGACCATCGTTTCATTAAAAAAAGTATACGCTCTATGTTAGGACTTAAATCTTTTCGCACAGCTACATTTATTCTTGCAGGAGTAGAAGCCATGCATATGATAAAAAAAGAACAGATTGATTTACGGGATCAGTCTGTTCAAAATCAAAAACAATTCATTCATCAATTATTTGGATTAACAGCGTAAAGAACGATTCCGGTAGGAATCCTCATTGTTTTTTGGAATGTATCCTTTATTTGCACCAGAACCGGTTTTACCATAAGTTTAAAAGAAGGAAATAAGAAGTTAGCATTAATTGATTTAGGTTTAGTAATTTTTGCTTTTTGCTTTTTATTTTTTATTTTCTTAGAGTATTAAATATTTTCTCTGAAAATAACTAATTCAATATATACAACCAAAATTACACAATATATTACTCCTCCTAAATGGTACAATAAAGAAAAAGGGGGTTCTGAATAATGCCTTTAGGAACCACTATTTCTTACATGATTATTGCAATAATCATCGGTGCACTGTTTGGCGGGATTATACGTATAATTCGGCATACGAGCAATCGCAAAAAGCAAGATCCAGTTGAGCGAAAGTTAGATAGGGTTATTCAACTGTTAGAAAAACAAAACAAAGATTGACCCTCCCTCCAAACAGGAGGGGTTTGCAATAACTTCCAATAATTAGGGGTTATGTTAACTGATGTAGATACCCTTATTCGAATTCCACAATATGGTATGATTTAGTTATGAAGTTACAAGGGGTGTGAGTATGGAAGATGTATATGGAGGACTAAGATATTTTGGTCTTTTACTTGTATTAGTATTTGGTGTGGGATTTATTATACGTTGGATTTYTCGTGATGTAATTTCGTTAGATCAATTACTTGGTTTAGGTATAGGAATTATTACGTTAATAATGGCGTTTTTTGTAAAGAAATACCGTAAGGAGCTAAATACTAATAGTTAATTTATGCTTTTTTCGGATGAGTATTTCAATAATAATGAGATACTCCTTTTTTACTTGTTAGGGGTGTTTAACTTCTTTATTTATAGTGTTTTGAATGTATACTTTTGTTTTGTATTTTGATGATATTAGGGTATTTATTGTTAAGTCAATGTTTGAGGAGATTTGAATGTAAACTAATATTGAAAAGTTTACATTGGATGTTTTAATTTTTATATTTGAGGTCTTTTTAAATTTTAAGTTAAAGAAAAGTATATTGTGAACTATTGGTTTACATGTATAGAACTGATAGTTTCTTTATTTTTTATTGTTTTATGTGTAATAATTTTTTAAGAGGTGAAGGGGATGAGTTTAGGTCAACAATTAAAAAAGTTTCGTGAATCACAAAATCTTTCCCAAGAAGATGTGGCGAAAAAAATTGGAGTAACTAGACAAGCTGTTTATAAATGGGAGAATGATAAAAGTTATCCTGATATTGATAATTTGATTATACTTAGTGAGTTTTACAATGTAACACTAGATGATCTGATAAAGGGAAATGATAGTTTCAAAAAAAAAATAAAGATTGATGATAAAAATTACGTTAGTTTCTATATAAGTTTTATCTTAATATTTGTAGGGATATGTATAAAATCATCATTAGTCTTTGGATTAGGAATTTTATTACCTATATTTTATGATAGTTTTAAAAAAATGATTAGCTCTATTATTGGTGAATTTAAGTCAATAATTAAAGGGAATTGAGTTGTTTATAAAAAAAGAAGTATAGAATAGAATGTTTTTCTATGCTTCTTTTTAATGTAAATTTTTATTCAAAAGTTTACTTTCAAAAACAGATAAAAATAATTAGTTATTCATATCATTAGTAAACATAAATATCCAATAAAGATAYATAATTACAAATWCAWTTATTTGATTTATAATTATATTTAGAAAAMAGAATGGAAAGGTCTTGGTAATATGTTGGGTATTGATGTTATAAAAACAACAGAGGAATTAATTATTAAATGGCAATTRGCAAAAGTTAGTATTCCATTAAATGAAATTATTGAAGTTACTGAAGATGATACTTATGCTGGTGTTGAAAAAGTAGATGCAATTCGAATTGGGACACCTTATGCTACAAC
>NZ_JBFTMA010000717.1:0-2244 GCF_056396725.1 Bacillus sp. 05T31 | reverse complement strand
ACGTTACTCGGTGACGCGGAGGCTAGAGGGGATAAGAGCTTCCCGAAATTATTTATATTTTACTTCTCATTGAGTGTATAAACGTACCGCCTTTCGTTTGTATACTCATAGGTAGTAAAATCACACCTGTCATGTGAATTCTTGATTTCTATGTTAAAACTGGATTGTTTTACAAGTGGGGATGTTGGTCTGTTCGATTGAATGGACCGCGTCTCCTAGCAAAAAGAAATAACTCAATTATATTGGTAATTGCTCACGACAGTAACTAGTATAAGTCAGGTTGTTCTTCTTAAACGATTAAACGAGCAGAGAGCTTTCTCTCTTTGTTTGAGCCAATACAGCGGTATATTCCCCTCCGTCCCTCTAGTGTATTGGTTCAAACAAGGCGTCGGAATAAATATACACGTCTTGATATTAATCCTTTAAGCGTTGTGTAAACGAAATTGGTGAAAATGACATTAAGTAGCCGAAGTATTGAGCCGACTCCACGGAGTATAAACGAGAAGATTCTTAGTCTTCTCCCAGTCACCGAACTAACCAAATGTGAAGCATGTAGRTGTTATATAGTGTTGCGGTGGCTTGGAGAAGGTTGACAGTTATCTTGACCTTGGAAGAGGAACTTTTGCCATTTTTTTTAATTTCTCTCTATTAAATATGTGAACTATGGGGAGTTTTATAAAACATAACTTTTGAATTATCTAATAAAAGTATATATAATTATACTGATGTTAATGTATTGACTGGTTAAAAATGGGGAAAGAAAAATGAAGATTAAATTTGATGTAGTTAAAGATGAAAATTTTGATTTTACTTTATTAGAAACAAAATTGCTGAAAACTTTTAAAGAAGTAGATAATGTAGCAATAATTGAAAAGGTTGAAGATAAAATTTTTGAAAAAGATGATGTGCAAACCCATTTGGCGGAGATTACTATTAATGTTACAGGAAAGAATATTGGATATAGATCAGCTTCAGCTAGTATATTCATTGTTCTAGAAAGTCTATCAATAGAGCTATTCAATATTAATATTAGTATACATTAAGCATCCAWAACGGGTGCTTTTTTCTTTGTTATATAGAAATTACACATTAAACCAGTAAAACTTTGAATGAGACAAGCATATACTAATAACTGAACACGACGTATTCATTCTTTATAATCGTATCGGACGAGCACCTTATAGGGCTCTTTTTTTATTGCACATAAGGAATTCCCAAACATACAATATCGAGTCAATGCCAACCAACTTATTCCTTTTCCGAGAGCTATATATATTCCGCTATAAAGCTCTTTTATGTTGCGCCATTAGAACGGGCTGGGCATTGTCGTATATTTAATACTCAGAAGCTTAGGGCACTTTATAGTGTTCTTTTTTTATTGAACAAAATGGATATTTAAATAGGAGGATGAACGATGGAATTAACATTAGAAGGTTTAGAAGAGTGTTTTAATGAGGCTGCAAATGCAGATGCTAACTATGTAGCTGTACAGATCGAAATGGACGAATTCCCTAGTTGATGAGTTAATAATTAATGATAAACACAATATTACTTTAAAATTAGAGTATTACAAGAAAACTTACAATGAAGACTTAGAGCATAGATACGCTCCAGGTATTCGTATTGTAGGTTATGCGTATGGACATACGTTATCTGGGATTCAACGTGAATTAGGATTACTACCATAGTAATGATTAAACCAATAGCAATTATCGTAGGCGCTGCCGTTATATTGGTTTAGCGTCTTATTTGTTATTAAGGGATGAAATAGATTTGAAACTTAAAGATTAGATAATAATATTATTACTTTAAAATGCAGAAAGTAGACTAGTAAACAAGCTGCTTTTGTTTTTAAGCATAGAATATGATGAATCTTAAAGTTAAGAGGAGGTAATCATATTTATGGGATGTAATTGTAATTTCAGACATTGCAGAGATTGTAATAGATTTTGGGATGATTTAATGTTTTGCAGACGCAGACATAGAGATTGTGATGACCGTCGTTGTRGACGTGACCGYGACTGTGATTGTGATGARTGTCGTCGCAGACGTAATCATGAYCGTGACTGTGATTGTGATAAGCGTAAGGATTGGTAAAGTCCTTTGAATGAGTGTGCTTCTTTACAGCACTCTTTTTTTTATTTATAGGTTTTCTAAATTGCTACTTACTAAATATGAAGAATATAGTTGCGATTCGGTTTAAGGTCTAACAAAACAAACGAACACAGCGAACGAAAAACGAAA
>NZ_JBFTMA010000716.1:0-2245 GCF_056396725.1 Bacillus sp. 05T31 | reverse complement strand
AACCAGGAGATGTACCAGCTACTTATGCATCGACTGATTTATTACARRAGGCTGTAGATTTTAAACCTGAAACTTCTATAGAAAAAGGCTTACAGGAGTTCGCTAATTGGTATGTAAARTACTATAMAGTAAAATAATATTAATTATGCTTTTAGGAAAGAAAAGGCTATCAAAGTTTTAGGTTAATTAAGCTAGAATATGCTTTGATATACTGGTTATAGAATATCATTCCTAGTATAATAGACTAAATTGATATTTTTATTATCTGGAGATTTATTCAGAATGATTGAAAGAAGAGGTCTATAATAATGAAAAAGAAAATTCTATTTTGGATATTAGGAATCATAGGAGTACTAATTATAGGTGGAGGAGTATATGCTTATAATGTATATTCCAAAGTCTCAAATACATTAGATGAAGTTCATAAACCTTTAGAGCGTGATAAAAATAATAAACAAGAAGCAAAAATCAGTAAATCTGAACCAGTTTCAATCCTATTACTAGGTGCGGATGAACGTGGTGAAGATAAAGGCCGTTCWGATTCTYTAATGGTYATTACTTTAAATCCKAAAAAYAATTCWATGAARACRKTAAGTATCCCTCGTGATACRTATACRGAAATCGTTGGAAAAGGGAAAAGTGATAAAATCAACCATGCTTATGCATTTGGTGGTGTAGACATGTCTGTCGCAACTGTAGAAAAGTTCTTAAATATTCCTATCAACTATTATGTTGAGGTAAATATGGAAGGATTCAAGGATATTGTTAATGCAGTTGGTGGCGTAGATGTAAATAATGACTTAGAATTTACACAAGATGGACATCACTTTGTCAAAGGGAATATACATTTAACAGGTGAAGAGGCTTTAGCATATACACGTATGAGGAAGGCAGACCCACGCGGTGACTTCGGTCGTCAAATGCGTCAACGTCAAGTGATGCAGGCTGTTATTAAGAAAGGTGCAAACTTCTCTTCTTTAGCGAATTATGGAGACGTACTTACAGCAATYCAAAAGAACGTGAAAACAAACTTAACRCAAGATCAAATGTTTGATATGCAAAAGAAYTATAARAAYTGCTTGCAAAATAGTGAAGATATTCAAATCCCAGGCGACGGTCACAAAGCCGCTGACGGTATTTGGTACTACTATGTTCCAGATGCAGCAAAGCAAGATATAACGAATAAGTTAAGAGCACATCTTGAATTAACGAAGTAATGTTTATTGAACCCAACTCCTTTGGAAGGAGTTGGGTTTATTTTTACGTAAATTTATATTAGTATTATATATTGTGAGATTAATAGATGAGGTGAATCGATGAATAAGAAAGCAGTACTTGTCCTATTTATTTTTGTATTGTTTGTCGCTTCGGTTGTGAGCGGTAAACTATATTGGAATAAGAAGGTTGCGAATGCAACAGGGCAAACGAGTGAAGTAACGAAAACAAAGGCTGAAGTGAAAGATAGCGGAGCGAAGAAAGAAGAGAAAAAACAAGATGCAAAGCCATCTTTTAATGAAGCATACGCAAAGAACTTGCCAGATGCAGTGAAAGAGAAGTTAAAGAAAGCTGCTCAGGATAAAAAGTCAGTAAACCTTGTTATTGTTGGTGATGAAGCTTCTTCATCTGAAAAAGATGCTTGGGTAGCTAAGTTTACTACTAATTTAGAGGCTTCTTACGGTAAAGGTTTATGGAATGTGACGGTAAAGGAATATAAGGGTGAAAGTACAGAGGAATTAATCGCGAATAAACGCGATAAAGAGATCGCTAAAGAAAATCCAGATGTAATTTTATTTGAGCCACCATTTATTACTGATAACGGAAAAACTGGTAATGGAAATTCTGTTGCAAATACACAGAAGTTTGTACAGGCACTTTCTACTAGTGCAAAAGACGCTACAATTATGATTCAACCATCAAACCCGGTGTATGGTGCGAAGAATTATCCAAAAGCAATTGAAGCATTAAAGCAGTTTGCTACGCAAAATGGTTATACATATGTTGATCATTGGACAGCTTGGCCTGATGCAGCAACGAAAGCGATTTTACCGTACTTACAAACAGAGTTCGGTTTCCCAAGTGCTAAAGGGCATGAAGTTTGGGCGCAATATGTAACGGATTATTTTGTAGCTAAGTAATAAAGAATACACAAAAGGTATACGAGCAATCGTATACCTTTTATATTAGTAAAGTAATTAAGAAATCCTAGTATATATGTAGGGGGAAAACAATGAACTCAATCTTAATC
>NZ_JBFTMA010000715.1:0-2248 GCF_056396725.1 Bacillus sp. 05T31 | reverse complement strand
TCCCAATATATAGGGCAAGTTCTGTAATAGGAGGCGGTTTCGTAAGATGGTTTTATAAATCATGAAAAAGTTATATACAGACAGTCAAAATAATAAAATATCCTTTTTTATTACAAGAAATCCTAAAAATTTCGTTCTAGGGGTTGCAATAAATCTTTAGCTTGATAGCGATGTGGTGCTACCCCAAATATAAGTATTGAGTCAATGTATTCATCTCAAAGCGTAAAAAAAGACACAATGGAAAGTGTCTTTTTTACGTTGACATGCTATGAAAGAAGATGTAGTAATTAATCATAGTTTGTTGGATTCTTCTTGGTTGATATTAGTATAACATTATCATTAGTGATTTTAAATACAATTATGCATATATACGAATTTCATTACATCGAGTTTGTAGCTATGTTTTTTCTTCTTATATATGGTGCATAACTTGAAATTGTATAATGTCCTTCCATAAATCCTCCCTCATTGAAGTAGAAGGAACATCTATACTAGGAAACAAAAAAAAAGGAACATTTTAATAATAGAACTAGATTTTATAGTAAAATAGATACCATGGTATGAATGTACGTTTTAGATATGAGCCCAATGAACCATATGCTTATAGAATTGAGAAAGACCTTAAAACAAATAAGTTATATATGTTAAGACAGTAATACTTCAAGCAGTATAGTTGGAAACGTCAGGAACTTAAATGATTTAAGATTCAAACTATATAAAAGATAAAGTATACGACTAAGGAAAAGAAGGTTTTGTAGTGTGCTGCACATTCAAGAATTAATTCTTACGTAGGGAGTGCTTATATGCAAAGTTTGAAACATGTAATATTGCTAGTATTATGTTTCTTATGTCTAAGTGGTTGTAACCAAGAAAATGGAGCTGAGGTACAAGAATATATAAAAGAAAAACACGGTATTGATGTTGTTGTAACAGATTGGAGCTCTATAAATGAAAATAACGGTGGTAATACATACCATACTGTGCAAGAAAAAAATAACAAATATCTAAAATTCCGAGTAAAGGTACAAGGTCTCCTCTATTCAAATCCAGTAGGTGATGAATACCAATATGGAAAAAAAACATATGAGGAATATAAGAAATTCAAACCAACTCTGGAAGAAATGAAAAAATTAGGCTACGTGGAATCTGAAACGGAAAATGCTCTTCAATATATTTTAGATAATAAAGATCCAGATGAAGGAAAACCAACTAATGAATTATTATTAACTTTGCAAATGAGTAACGAGATTGACTTTAGCCAATTGGATTCAGTAGAATTAGATCGTTTATATGCTCTATTTCAACTCATTCAGGAGAATAATAAAAAGATAACAGAACTAGAGATTAAGGATCAAAATGGTGAATCTTTGGGCGGACCTTTTAAAAATGTACAAAAAATAATAACAAAAGARGAACTGTTACAAACAATGAAATCTACGATGTCAGATGCCATAAACAAATATTGGGGAAATTGGATTAGAACGCACACCAAAGTAGAAGAWAGATTACATGAAATKCAAAACGATCGWTTTGCATTTRAAAGTATTACTTATTCAAGTTCAGATGATGAGGATAGTCGAAAATATTTAGTGACTTTAGTTATTAATACCACCAATAATATATTTGAAAACAATCCCCCTTTAATTGAGGATTTAATCAAAGTAACCACAATCCTTAAAGAAGAACTATATAATAAAAACTTTAACATCTATTTAACCAATAAGACAGGGACAATAAATGAAAATTGGTTATCGTCAAAAGAAATCAAAGAAGCAAATAACATCGAAGATCTTGTAAAAGAAAGAGATCCTGCGAATTAAATTTAAAGTCCTTTTCATGTTTGTTATTTAATGTGAATGCACAATATTTCGAAGTCTCAACCCATGCCCAACTACTTAATAAGTTTATAACAACCCAGGCTAAAAAYCCCATGTATTTTTGAAAGAAAACGGCTTATATTTTCATTTTGAAGTATTTACTTTTCATAGCTTGATGGTGATGGGGTAGCACCACACATCCATCAACTTAAGGATTTAGACTATTCTTAAACTCAAAAGCACGTTACTATTCTCTTATGTTAATGAGAAAGGGTGACGTGCTTTTTATGAATATGCATCAAAAACAAGAGCTGTCTTTATTTGCCGAAGAGTTATATCGATATATGTCTCCCGCTACACTTAATCAATTAGCTATAGAAGCAGGTGGAATGAAACGAAAACGTAAGTGCCATGGGCACCATTTTTTATCT
>NZ_JBFTMA010000714.1:0-2257 GCF_056396725.1 Bacillus sp. 05T31 | reverse complement strand
CTTCGTTAACATACCCATTTCAAACTCAAAATTAAAGCGATCTATACTAGATAAATCCGCGAATACTACACCAATAAAACCTGTATTAAATACTTCTTGATATTCTACTTCTTCGTTACCGTAAAAATTCTTTTCGATTAAATAATTTATAAAGTAAGMAACRCCATCACTTTGTTCAAAMGGTTTTGTTGAAAGAACRAAGCCRATTTTCTKTTGTTTATGTAAATACACACATGACATGTAYGCRGMKATATTATGTTCTTTAAATAATGCACTCGTTGCYCCAGATAGACCATCTAGTACGTGATGAACAATTTGAAGTTTTTTACGAGCGAAATAATAGGATTTCTTTTGTAACTCCAATGTATCAATAAAGACAGAGCCAATAAAGCCTGTATTTGAAATAATAGGTGTTTGCTTTTTTCTTCCTCTGCGCTTCGCTGGAGCCATTGATAAAATCATCCCTTCATGTACGATTAAAATAAAAAAAGAACGTTTGTTCGTATATTTATATTTTACTATTAAAACGCACTAAAGTAAAGGGTTTTTGGCGAAAAAACAACAAAAAAGACACCTATAAAAGGTGCCTTAAACGTTGCAGGGAAGAGGTTTCATCCCATTATTTATATTAAGATACAGATACAATCTCTTCTGTATCCTCTACATCTAAATGACAGTCCATTGTACGAACATCTTGATCTTCATGACTTCCGAAATAAATAGTAATTTTCATATGTATCGCTCCTTTATTCTAGGAATACCTAAAATAATTACTAGTAATGTTAATATTTATTATATACCACTTTTTTCATTCCGACAATATTATATCATTTTTAATTCTTATTATGCTACATTGTGTGATATAAAGGGATTAAAAAGAGGGATTTCATTGATTAAGTGAAATTTCTTATATGTTATATTTAATATAGGTATTATTTAATTACTATTTTTTAAAGGGGCATAATTGATGAATTATCAAAAGTTACTTATAGATAATTTTATATACAAAACTTCATATGTTGCTCGTCATGTGCAAGGGATGAGTGTAAAGAAAACGAAGAATTATATTGCAGTTAACTGTGGTTTACCTACAGATACATTTAATATTATTACTTTATTAAACAGTAACTTAACGGAAGAAAACGAGGAATTATGTGCGGAGATAGAACAATTTAATCAAAAAGGGTTTCCTATAAGTGTTTGGTATTGGGATGCAAAGCGAGAGAATACACTTAAGTACGAGTTACTAAAACTTAGATTAATAGAAGCGGAAAATAATATTGCAATGGTTGCAGATTTACAAACAATTCATCCTACATTAGACATACCAGCAAGTTTTATAATACAAAAAGCAACTTCGCCGGTACAAATACAAAAATTTGGCGAAACGTTAGCGGCTTTATTCGGTACATCAGCGGAAGGCTCTAATGTTCAATCCTACTATAATCAAATTTCTTCTTTAAATTTATGGAATAGCGATAACATGAAACTATACTTAGGTCTTTATAAAGGTGAGGTAGTATCTGTTGGCTCTTTAGTATGTACGAAAGATAGTGTCGGTATTTATGATATAGCGACTAAGGAAGAAATGAGAGGACAAGGATTCGGCTCTACTATGTTTAATTTCYTGCTGCAAGAAGCWAAACAAYTAAAAAATAYGTAYTGYGTAYTACAAGCTTCACCTGATGGAATWAAYATTTATRAAAAATCYGGMTTTMAAGYTGTAGGACAAATGACTGTTTTTGAAAAYCRGCATTTATTTGRGTAAWTCATCCAARTMAAATTGYTTTAAATATAGGAGTTAACATATCGTTATGAAAAAAACATCTATAATTACAATCATTTGTTTCTTCACAGTAATAAGCATCTTTGTTTTTCAACAAGTAAATGAACATAATTATATAAAAGCTACTAATCAATCAAATCATATAAAAAACATTGCGCATAGAGGTGCTTCTGCATATGCACCAGAACATACAATAGTGGCTTATACATTAGGACAACAATTAAAAGGTGACTATATAGAAATAGATCTTCAAATGACAAAAGACGGACGTTTAATAGCTATGCACGATGAAACATTGGATCGTACAACTAACGGTACTGGATTAGTAAGAAATCATACATTAACAGAAATAAAACAACTTGATGCAGGCAGCTTTTTCAATGAAAAATACCCCGATTTAGCAAAAGAAGAATTTAAACATGCTAAAGTTCCAACATTAGCAGAAATTATTGAAACGTTTGGACATAATGC
>NZ_JBFTMA010000713.1:0-2268 GCF_056396725.1 Bacillus sp. 05T31 | reverse complement strand
ATGTATAAAAACGAAATAAACCCCCGCCCTATATTTTTAATAAGGTGGGGGTTTATTATACTACTCTGCTATTTCTTCATATAAAAAGTACGTTACATTATAAATATGCTCTACTTCATCRTCYGTCATAAATAATAATTCGTCACGTTCAATCCCTTTTTTCTTTTCAATAAACTCAATCATGTTTTTTCGTTCTTCTCTTTTCATCAATTTTAATTTCTCCCCTCAATCTGTTTTAATACAGTTTATTTAAGTTACTGCTATTATATAACAGAATCTTTAGAAAGTTCCACCTATTTTATTGTTTTTTTCAGAAGAACCTTTCGACAAAACAAGCCCACCTAAGGGGGGCTTGTTTTTATTTTATAGTCGTAAAAACTCGGGMTCGGTCGYACCAGCACTATCGATGTAATAAATTGTATCGGGATTGATTTTTATTAGTACGTAATTAGGGTCTTCCGCACCGAGTAACCAGCGTTTTAAGCTATTAGTCCAAAATTTGTTTTTTAATGTTTGATCTTCTTCGATGGAAGCTATACCTTCAACTTCAATGTAATCCTCATCTAATTTCTTTCCTTCACGTCCAAGTAGTACATGTACATTGGGGTTTTTTTCAATATCTGTTATCTTTTYTGAATTTCGATCTGTTGCAACATATAGTACAAAATCTTCGTGGAAAAACATCATAAAGGCGCTATGTGGCTTATCGTTACGTACAGTAGATAATACACCAGTRCGTTGACCTTGAATAATAGTTGCGATTTTTTCTTTTAAGTGCATATTTTTAGCCTCTTTTCATAATTCATAATTTTTTCTGTCTGGACAAGATAATTTAAATATCTTTCATACTGTTTTCTTCAATCCGATTTTTTAAACGTAATTGTGATGAAATCGGACAAGTTAGGAGATGAATAATAATAATATCGAGGAGAAATACATACGATGGAAGGATGAAAAGCATGTTTAATAAAATATTTCTCATAGTAGCGCTTATAGGTGTACCACTTTCTGTAATCGGAAAAACACTTCATTGGCCACAAACTATTATGTTTGCTGTATACTGCATTACTATTATTGCATTAGCTGGTTTTATGGGGAGGGCGACAGAAAGTTTAGCAATTGTTTCTGGGCCTCGGATAGGTGGTTTATTAAATGCAACTTTCGGTAATGCCGTGGAACTTATCATTTCAATTTTTGCACTCCAGGCAGGATTAACAGAAGTTGTTTTAGCTTCCTTAACTGGTTCTGTACTTGGAAACTTATTACTGGTAGGAGGGTTATCCTTCTTTATAGGTGGCCTTAAGTATAAAAGACAAAGTTTCAATGTTTATGATGCAAGACATAATTCAGCTTTATTAATATTTGCTGTTGTCGTAGCCTTTGTTATTCCAGAGATTTTTTCAATGAAGATGGATGCTGGAAAGACGTATCAATTAAGTATTGGTGTTTCTATTATCATGATCATTATGTATCTTGCTGCATTGCTATTTAAGTTAGTTACGCACCGTGGTGTATATCAACATAAAAGTGATGAAGTAGCGCATGAGGAAGAGCCAGAGTGGTCGAAAGGTAAAGCACTACTCATTTTAGCGATAGCAACACTTGCAGTTGCTTATGTGTCAGAGGCACTCGTACATACTTTTGAAACGGTCGCAAAGTCGTTTGGCTGGTCAGAGTTATTTATAGGGGTTATTATCGTTGCAATTGTTGGTAATGCAGCAGAACATGCATCTGCGATTATTATGGCATATAAAAATAAAGTAAATATCGCAGTAGAAATTGCAGTAGGTTCTACATTACAAATCGCCATGTTTGTTGCTCCTGTGTTAGTACTTCTTTCGATGCTTTTTGCACAAAAGATGCCTCTAGTATTTACAATACCAGAACTTGTTTCTATGATTACAGCTGTTTTCTTAACTATCGCCATTTCAAATGATGGGGATACAAACTGGTTTGAAGGAGGCACTTTATTAGCTGCGTATGTCATTATGGGAATTGGTTTTTATTTATTATGAAAAATAGGGATAACAATGCTTCAGAGGGAAAACACTAAATACAGTAATTTATATACCTTTACATAGGAAGGAGCCAGACAGGTGAAACGAGTGTACAGCATATGTCTTTCAACCATGGTCTCGTTTATTTTATTATTTCCTAACAGTAGTTTTGCAAAGACAACGGTAGAAGTAAAAATGCCTTCATCTGTTTTAAATATTTCAAAGGATAATACATTTCCAAATGATGCACAAGATTTACCGCGTTTACAGC
>NZ_JBFTMA010000712.1:0-2269 GCF_056396725.1 Bacillus sp. 05T31 | reverse complement strand
GGACTACATATTCTACTTCACATCTGATAAAGATGCAGATAAGAATAACGAAGGAACCACGTTAGCAAAAGAATGGACAGAAGACCCACTCTTTAAGCAGCTGCRGGCTTCTAAAGACAATAAAGTATTCCAAGTGGATGAAGTAATTTGGAATACAGCAGGCGGTATTAAAGCTGCAAACTTAATGCTAGATGATATTGAAAAATATTTTTTGAAATAAATGATTGGTTGAGTGCATCACTTTAAATAGGTGATGTACTTTTTTGTTTGGTTAAATACAGAAAATTCCTTCTTTTAAGTGTGGATAAGTTGTACAATAAAACCAATCATGGAATAAAGGAGTGGRAAGGAATGAAAGCTACTCATAAAGATTGGATTTTATTTAACGGAAGAATTGTGAATACGAAGGAAGAACAGCCGATGGTCCCATTAGAGGAGAGGGGCTTTCAATTTGGTGATGGCATATATGAAGTATTTAGGCTATACGATGGGAAGCCTCATTTATTAGACTTACATTTGGAACGTTTTTTTAAATCTATGAGGGAAATAAATATTGTTCCGCCGTTTACAAAGGAAGAGTTAGTTGAAGAACTTCATCAAATGATTGAAAGAAATCAATTTCAAGAGGATGGGAATGTGTATCTTCAAATATCACGTGGAGCTCAAGCTCGAAATCATGTGTATACAAAAGATTTACAGCCAACATGTTTTGCGAATATTGTTTTGTTTCCAAGACCTACCGCTACTATGGAACAAGGAATAAAGGTTACTGTAGAAGAGGATATACGCTGGAAGTTCTGTCATATAAAATCTTTAAACCTTCTACCTAATATCATGATTAAAAATAAAATAAACGAGCAAGGGTATCAAGAAGCGATATTAGTACGAGATGGAGTTGTAACAGAAGGGTGTCATTCGAATTTCTTTATGGTGAAAAATAATAAATTAATTACACATCCGGCCGATAATTTCATTCTACACGGCATTACTCGTCACTACGTTATTACATTAGCGAAAGCTTTACATATTGAAGTAGAAGAGCGTGAATTCTCATTGCAAGAAGTATACGAGGCTGACGAATGTTTCTTTACAGCGACACCACTTGAAATATTCCCTGTTGTTCAAATTGGTGATGAGAAGTTTGGAAGTGGCGAAAGAGGACCAATTACGAAAAAACTACAAGCTGCATATGAAGAAAGTATTAGCTTGTTTAAAGTGACAAATTAATAATGAGGGAAAAAGCTGGTATTCCCCCAGCTTTTTTTCATGATATAATTCAACCATAGGACAAGTTTTGAAAACGCTGTAAAAAGGGGATTTAATATATGAATTATGAAGATTTTAAAGAAGTAATTCACGGTAGACGAAGTGTTAGAAAGTTTACAGAACAAGAAGTATCCACTAGTGATATAAAAGAAATTATTGATTGTGCTCGTTATGCACCGAGTGATACGAACTCACAAACGTGGGAGTTCTTGGTCATTATGAACCGAGAGAAAATTAAAGAAATTGAACAAATGACATGGGATGCATTACATAAACTTGCGGCAAAAGCATCAGAAAATGGAGAAGAGAAAGCAGGGAAATTACTTACACGTTCTTTCGGTCCATATGCGACAGCTTTCTCTGAGGCGCCAGTATTAATCGTATGTTTGGCAACACCATATGAATCAAAGTTTCGTGAAAAGATATTTGATCCAATTGCCTTCGTTCCTGATTCAGTATGGGAAGAGGAAGGAATTAAGAGTAGCTGTTTAGCAGCACAAAACTTAATGTTGGCTGCACATGCGAGAGGACTGGGTACTTGTCCAATGACAGGACCTGTATTATTAGCTCAAGATGAACTGCGACAATATTTACAAATTGAGCCTCAAAAACAAATTAATATGGTAATTTCACTCGGGTTTCCGAAAGATAAGCCGAAGAAACTTTCTCGAAAAGAAGTTGATGAGATTACAACATTTATTTTCTAAATGTTATGTAGAAAAGACATTGAAATGACAATGTCTTTTTATTTTGCATGGATATTTTTTTAGTGAATTGGGCTAAAATGATGAATAGAGTGGAATTACTATTTATTTCTTTAAAAAAATTAATGTTCTTAAAATGAAAGTATGGTACAGTAATCGTGAGCAAGCTAATATTTGTTCATGAAAGTGTTAAAAACTAGTTTTAAAATCAAGAAGTTATTTTTGTATAATAAATTATTATGAAATAACAGGGGGAATGAATTTTGAAGAAATTCATAATCGCTGGATTGTCTGTATTG
>NZ_JBFTMA010000711.1:0-2271 GCF_056396725.1 Bacillus sp. 05T31 | reverse complement strand
GGTGATGATGGCAGAGAGGTCACACCCGTTCCCATACCGAACACGGAAGTTAAGCTCTCTAGCGCCGATGGTAGTTGGGACCTTGTCCCTGTGAGAGTAGGACGTCGCCAAGCAAGATAAAAACACAAGTCTTTTGACTTGTGTTTTTTTGTTTTTAAACRGTACATGAAAGAAGTAAAGGGAATACATAAGTAATACAAACACGTTGCCCAAGAATAAATCATATTATATAAAAAATTGATGTATATTTTCCGGGAATTTGTTAAGGAATAGAGGTATATAATATGTTTATTTAAAAAGGGAGGAAAGATTATGAAATTACCAAGTGAAATTTGCATCGTTTGTGAGACAAAAAGTGGGGAAGGAATATATGTATATAATAATTTAATATGTTACGAGTGCGAAAGAAATCTGGTGAATACTGAGACAAMTGACCCGAAGTATATACATTATTTAAAACAACTGCGAAAATTAGAAGTATCATATTTTTAAATAGGCATTATGCCTATTATTTTTTTTGCCCTAATATCTGTATAATAGATACAGAATGAATAATAAGGAAGAGATATATATGAATCAAAATCGTATGCCTTTATATGAGGCGCTAATGGAATTTAAAGAAAGGCGACTACTATCTTTTCATGTTCCGGGTCATAAGAATGGTTTAAACTTCCCTCAGAAAGCTTCAGGGGGGTTTAAGGACATATTATCAATTGATGTAACAGAGTTAACAGGATTAGATGATTTACATAGCCCGTTTGAATGTATAGATGAAGCACAGCAATTATTAGCTGAAGTATATGGCGTGCACAAAAGTTATTTTTTAATTAATGGTTCAACAGTTGGAAATTTAGCAATGATTTTGTCTTGCTGCGGCGAACATGATATTGTCCTCGTACAAAGAAATTGTCATAAATCGATCATTAATGGTTTGAAATTAGCWGGGGCTAATCCGGTCTTTTTAAATCCATGGATTGATGAAGTACATAACGTACCAGTAGGTGTTCATGATGAAATTATTAAGGAGGCAATTACAAAGTATCCAAATGCAAAAGCACTTATTTTAACACATCCTAATTACTATGGTATGGGAATTGATTTAGAGGCAAGTATCGCTTACGCACATGCACATAAAATTCCTGTTCTAGTAGATGAAGCCCATGGGGCGCATTTTTGTATAGGGGACCCCTTCCCGAAGTCAGCATTAGTTTATGGTGCGGATATTGTGGTTCATTCCGCACATAAAACATTACCTGCGATGACAATGGGATCTTATTTACATATAAATAGCCGTTTGGTGAGCGAAGAAAAAGTTTCCTCCTATTTAAGTATGCTACAATCTAGTAGCCCATCGTATCCAATTATGGCTTCTCTTGATATAGCACGTTTTGCAATAGCAGTTATAAAGGAAGAAGGTCATGATGAAATCGTTGAGTTTTTACGCCGATTTAAAGAAGGGTTGCGATCTATCCCACAAATAGCTATTTTACAATATCCATCGCAAGATGAATTAAAAGTTACGGTGCAAACTCGCTGTCAGTTATCGGGGTATGAATTACAGTCTGTATTTGAAAAAGTCGGTATATATACGGAAATGGCAGATCCATATAACGTCCTATTTATATTACCGTTACAAGTAAATGAGGGGTATATGAAAGCTATAGAGATCATTCGATTAGCTATGCAGCAATATAAGGTAAAAGACAAGACAGCATCAATTCGTTATACTTATAAAGGGGAGATTTCCCCTTTACCGTATACGTATAAACAATTAGAGAGATATGAAACGAAGTTAGTATCTATAGAAGAAGCCGTTGGTATGATAGCTGCAGAAATGGTGATTCCGTATCCACCTGGAATTCCATTGATCATGTATGGAGAGAGAATTACTCAAGAACATACAAAGCAAATTACTCATTTAGAGAAAACAGGGGCTCGTTTTCAAGGTAGTACGAAATATATGAACGTGTATGATATAGAAAGTAGGTTTTAGGATGAAGGGATTATTTGTAACAATTGAAGGGCCAGAAGGTTCGGGTAAAACAACATTAATTAAAAGTTTATTACCATATTTTGAGCAAAAGGAACAAAAGGTAATGGCGACCAGAGAACCGGGTGGTATTGCAATTTCTGAAGATATTAGAACAATTTTACATAAAAAAGAGTATACGATGATGGAAGCACGTACAGAGGCACTTCTTTATGCTGCTGCACGTAGACAACATTTAGTGGAAAAAGTTATGCCAGCACTTGAGGAAAACTATCTTGTAC
>NZ_JBFTMA010000710.1:0-3098 GCF_056396725.1 Bacillus sp. 05T31 | reverse complement strand
CTTCAATAGAGAATGGTTTACCGTCTACAATTCTTAAACGCTTCAAAAAATATAGTCTAGTTCCAATCTCACATTGCATCCGTTCTACTATCTCTTCATTTGCCTCTATTACTTCAATCTCTAGCACTTTCGTTTCAATATTTTGTGAAACGAGATTTTTCGTTAATCCACGTAAACTTCCTAAATTAATGTAATCTGTTACAGAAGTTTCACGTAAAAACATACCACTACCTTGCACTTGAAAAATATAACCTCTATTCACAAGTTGACTAATTACTTTACGTATCGTATTACGGCTTACTTCAAATCGATTCATCAACGCTTCTTCTGTAGGTAATTTTTTCGTTTCATTAAAAAGCCCATCTCGAATGTTTTGCTCTAACACATCTGCAATTTGTTTATACTTTGCACTCATACACTTTCTCCTAAAATACTCTTTTATCTGTTATAACTCTTCTCCTCTCGTTTCGATCACATGTTTATACCAATGAAACGAAAGTTTCTTCTTACGTTTTAAGTTATCATTATGATCGACAAAAATAAAGCCATATTGCTTTTTATATCCATTTAACCAACTTAACAAATCAATAACTGACCATGCATAATAACCTTTTAAATTAATTCCCTCTTGAATTGCACGCTTCATTACTTTTAAATGCTCTTCAATAAATTTAATTCTCGGAACATCTACAATTTCTCCGTCAATGATTGGATCTTCATCACCAAGTCCATTTTCCGTTACATACATCTTTATGTCGCCGTAACGTGCTTTCAACATATGCAATCCATCTAAGAAACCTTCGGGAGATATTTCCCATCCCCATCAACATAAGACGGATACTCACCTTTTAAAACTGGATCGTAGTACCAATGCGTTTCATATTCATTCGCATGATTTGCTGCTAGTATATTTTTTTTTTGATCATCCACACTATAAGCAGGTAAGAAAACATGTGTAATCCCTATCTCCCCATACTGTTTCAGCTGCTTGTACACCGCAACTGTTTTCGCATGCGCATAAAATACATAATGAGTCGCTTGAAAATACTTTGGAACATCATTTTGTATTCCTGGTGGATGTGCACCTTTTAAATAGCCTAATCCACAAAACATTACTGTTTCATTGAAAGTAATCCAATGTTTCACTCTATCACCAAATGCCTTAAAGCAAATTTCTGCATACTTTACAAAAGCCTCTGCTGTTCGTTTATTCGTCCACCCACCATCTTTTTCTAAYGGTAATGGTAGATCCCAATGATATAAAGTGGCAAACGGTACAATCCCGTACTTTAAACATTCATCAATTAAATTGTTATAAAATTCAATTCCTTTTTCATTTACCTCTCCATCTCCAGTCGGCAATATTCTCGCCCAAGAAATCGAAAAACGATACGATTCCAATCCCATCTCAGCCATTAAACGAACATCTTCCTTATATCGATGATAATGATCAACCGCTACATCACCATTTGTTCCATCGTATGTTTTGCCAGGAATTTTTGAAAACTCATCCCAATTCGTAACACCTTTTCCATCCTCATTCCATGCACCTTCTACTTGATAAGAAGCTGAAGCAGCTCCGAATAAAAAATCATGTGGAAACTTCATAGTATATACCTCCGTTTCATTACAAYAAATCAAATTCATTACTACATATAAAATTTATAGGTACAAATTTTATATGTAGTAATTATAGCTTAAGTTTCGATTTTTTTCTATCATGAACGTACGATATGTAAAGCTATATTTGATGTTAATTTTTAGAAAACAAAAAAGAAGCGAYGTATTTCATCGCTTCTTACTATGACAATCTTTACTCTTTTACAAGTGACTTATTCGCTCTTATAACTTCTTSATAAAGTATTGGGGRCCATTTTTCATTTATATAATCTTGAATTACCCAGCCCACTCTCGTAGGATTCTTTTGCTTCATATAGTTTGCAATTTCAGGATTTATGTAGGACGCATAATAATATGGACTATTCCATGCTGTACCACCAGAAGACAAGCTTGTAAAATTAATATATAGATGATTACAATCTTCACTGTTGTTAATCGTTTCATTTATCGTATCTTTAATAGATTTTACTTTCTCATCATAACTCACTTTATATTTATCTTGTACTGTTACATTTACATTTTGATTTACAGTTGTCGTAAACGTCTCATTATCTGGCCAATAAAAATTATTATATCCTCCAGATTCATTACTACCACTGTATCTTTTTAGTAGCACAATTTTTCCTCGAGCATCTCCAAGTCTTATATTCCCTTCTGTTTTTAAAAAGATAGGATCAGGAAAATATTTTTTTTCAAACGTACTACTAAATGAATCTTCTGCCCCTTTCATATCCTCATACTCTTTTTTTAAAGACATAATAATCGTTTCACTTGGATTATCTTTTAAAAATTGTTTCGCTTCATTTATAAATTCATGCAATGTTACATAAAGATATAATGGCCCATGATGAAGAACTATCGTATTATCATCTGTTAAACGCCCTCTAATATCAAAAATTCTAGCTCCGTGATCCATTTGGTAACGAAAATTATATTCTTGCGTCATTCCCCATACTTGCTTTATCGGATTTTGCAACTTGAACGTTCCACTATCATGTGTTCCTGGAATTGAAATTCGTGCTAACGGTACGTTATCGGGTATAGGTTGCATCCATTTTGACCAGTTTTCAAGCCCATTACCAGCGCTAGCAGCAACTGCTTGCTTATCATTGAAAGTAAATACAAATGTGCTAAGTATAGTACTACATATGAATAATTTCAAAATAAACTTCTTATTGCTCATTTTTAGTCCTCTCTTTTTCTGTTTTATATCAAACTTATTGAATATAATATAAGCTACTTAATAAATAATGTTTCATAAATATGGAATATTGCATAGAAGTAAAATTTAAAAACATCCACATATTCTCATCTCAATGCATTAAAAAAATTTAATATCCCTTTTCACTAGATAAATTATAGTAAGCAACAACTCGAACTTCAATGGGCTTTCATATGCAATATTTCATATTTGGGTCCTACATGATATAAATAAAAAACTTATAATGATTATTTATTCTATACGTGCTAATATACTT
>NZ_JBFTMA010000709.1:0-3906 GCF_056396725.1 Bacillus sp. 05T31 | reverse complement strand
ATCACGCCTTGCATGTAGGAGTATCAGATAAGTAGTTTCAGCTCAACCTGACGGCTTTCATTCCTACTTTCAGTCAATCAGTTGTTGTTATCAAATTGATAACCCTCCTATTTCGTGTTTGCACACTTATGAGGAAACGTGTCGCACAAGTAACGTTTTTACTAGATGAAGAAATTGAAACATTACCGGATGGAACACGTTACATATTCTTCGCTGGCCCTGATGGGGAATGGATTGAGTTTTTTGAGACGGAGAGATAAAATATGAAGATGATCAGATAATAAATTTTTACACATAAGGAGATAAAACTATGGAAAAAAACAAATTACTAAGAATGGACAATGTCGGCATCGTTGTAGAATCCCTTGATGACGCAATCTCTTTCTTCGAGGAGATTGGCTTGAAGCTCGAAGGACGGGCCACTGTCGAAGGTGAATGGGCTGGTCGCGTAACCGGATTGGGTTCTCAGTGCGTAGAGATTGCTATGATGGTTACCCCAGATGGTCACAGCCGAATTGAACTTTCGCGATTTCTCACCCCACCTACTATATCAGATCACCGGACTGCTCCTGTAAATGCCCTCGGTTATCTACGCGTCATGTTCACCGTTGAAGACATTGACGAAATGGTATCCAGACTCACTAAGTATGGTGCTCAGCTCGTTGGCGAAGTGGTTCAGTATGAGGACTCGTATCGGCTCTGCTACATTCGTGGAACCGAAGGAATTCTAATCGGTTTGGCGGAACAACTCGGTAACAAATAAGTAAGTGACTTTATAGCACCGAAGTTTATTTTCAGCGTTTTGGGGAACAACAGATTTTTTAACTTGATAGGGCCCTATGTTAGCAGCGTATATCATGTTTCGAACTCTTGAAGGCAAAGAGTCATGGAAAAAAGTTAGAAAAAGCATCATATCTACTAAAGTCGGTTTGAAGTGGTACTTGTTTACTCTCATCGTTATCCCTGCTGTAATGTTTCTGGGTATGGTGATATTAAATGGAGGGATACCTACTTTCCATGGCCTTACTTCTAAATTTTTTATAACCTATCTCATCTCTTTTGTAGCTACTTTCTTTCTCGGTGGACCTTTACCTGAGGAAATCGGATGGCGCGGTTTCGCTCTGCCTCGGTTACAATCGAAGTTTGGACCGTTAAAAGCTACATTACTACTTAGTGTTTTGTGGGCTTTTTGGCATCTTCCACATTTCTTAACGGTTGCACAAAGGGGTGGACCGGATTCTGACCTTTCTATCCTATATATTCATTTGCCAATTTTTATTTTGCTGTGTTTGCCAATCTCAATCATTCTCACTTGGATCTATAACTGCCATCGCGGTAACTTATTTATTGTCATGCTAGTTCATGCAAGTGTAAATACGTTTAGCTTGGTACAAGCTTATTCCACCAACCCTGTTTTAAAGAATTCGGATTTATTTGTAGGGATAGGATTGGGCTTTGTTGCTTTGCTTATTCTTATTTTCACACGAGGCAACCTTGGATATAGACAAATTACTAATGAAATAGGATTCAGTAACAATGAAAATATAAGTAAATAGAAACGAAAACCATCAACCTAAAGAATCAAAATCCCCCATAACGAGATTTCTATTCATTATTGACTACTGATAATTGTATCTTATGTAAACAAGATATTTTCTAGTAATCCTTTTATAGCAGTCATTTCCCGCTTTTTCTTAAATTCACGAAAAAGTAACGTCTTTTCTGCAAATATTCATTTCTCATACATTGCTGTATTTATAGGTGTTTTCACTGTCAATAGCCAATTCGCTATGCATAACTTTGTTAACTATTTCTATTTTCGTTCGTTGTGTTCGTTTGTTTTGTAATGCCTTAAATCAAATTGAAACTACATTCTTCATCTTAACAAGTATTAATTCAGAAAATCCTTAAACAAAAAAAGAGTGCTGTGAAGAAACGCACTCATTCAAAGGACTTTACCAATCCTTCCGATTATCATGATTACTGTCATGATGCTGGTTACGTCTACGACGACATTCATCACAATCGCAGTCACGGTCACGTCTACAACGACGGTCATCACAATCTCTATGTCTGCTTCCGCAAAACATTAAATCATCCCAAAATCTATTACAATCTCTGCAATGCCTGAAATTACAATTACATCCCATAAATATAATTACCTCCTCTTAACTCTAGGATTCATCATATTCTATGCTAAAAAACAAAAACAGCTTGTTTACTAGTCTAYTTTCTGCATTTTAAAGTAATAATRTTATTATCTAATCTTTAAGTTTCAAATCTATTTCCCCCTTATCWTYCCTTAACARCAAACAAGACGCCACCMAGATCACAGCAGCGCCTAAAACAGTCAATCCAATATACATGTTATAAACCTCATTTAATGTCCATTTTATTCAATAAAAAAAGAGCACCTTAAAGTGCCCTTGAATTATTCTGAGTATGAAATAAATAGTAATGCTTTTCCTCTTCACATGGCGCAGCTCTATCGCGGAATACATGTGTCCCTCTGAAAAGGAGTTTGCGGAATAGCCCCGACTCAATATAATATGTTTAAATGTACTTTATGTGCAATAAAAAAGCTCTATACCTATTTATAGAGCTCTTTAAGTGAGTAACGGTGTATTTATATTGACATGATATTGTATGACGGGAGCCTCCTTATGTGCAAACGAAAGAGAGCACTCCCCCAAGTTAAGTGCTCTCTCGTAAAACTAATGGGGTAACTAGTTGGAAATCCGTTCTGTATCATTGTAGGTTCAATTCACATTATACCTAAAACAGTCTTTAAATACGTTTAATGTGTAATTCCTTGGGAGCATTCATCCGTGGAATGCCAGCACCGGAAGGGATTGTGTTCCACGGATGATACTAAGAATACCGTCGATTTGAAGACCACAATGCTGTAACGCCTTATCTATCTGTCTGAACTTAATGCCACTTATCTTTCTTGTATCTCTAATCTCAGGGAATAAGCTAATTCCTTCACGGATATTTTCCTGTTGGTTCTCCATTCTAATTTTTAAAGCACGGTAATCCTTCAATACTTTGGTTTCCTAAGCCCATTGTTATTTCCTCCATTACTATTATTTTATAATTCCAGCTTGTACGAAGATGTTTCTCCATACATTTATCAACTTGATGTTTCTCCACTGCTATCGCAAGACGAGCGATAGCCTTTCTTATTTTCCGTTTCTTTAAATTAGCCATTCTCCTAACCTCACTTTCTTCTAAAAGGATTATTTTRTTATGTTTTCTAACAAACTTCATTTCAAAATTTTCARATCCAGATGAACCTCTAGACGCATACACCATATACTAATTTAAATACTTTCTAGGAAAGCAGGTGAAAACTWTGCCATCTGTTGTTGGAAATCTGGTTGTACAAAATAGTAAYGGTTCTTTCAATTTAGGTGATTTTTATAACGTTTCTCCAAAGGAAAATACAAAAGCTTATAATGGTTCAGGATCATCYAATGTTGCTTTTATTGCCAATAATTTTAGCGGTGTTAGTGCAACAAACACATACGATTCTGATGTTGCAGATCAAAACCAAGTTGGAACAGTCTAAAAGTATTCATTTCCTTCTACCTCCCTGAATAAAACCCAATATTCCGTCAATACTGTAGACAACCCATTTCTCCATTAACCGAGCAGTTAGCTTTTGCTAGCTATTCTTTTATTGAATAAATTTCTAAAAAATGTTAACAATATAGATACACCAAGGTTGAATACGAATGGCCATTGTGTTCTTCTTATTCACAGTGCAGTTAGCTTTTGCTAACTGCTTTTTTATTGCGTTCCGACTCTTGCTTCTTGAAATACTTCTTGACTGCCTTTTCCCAATAAGTGCCCATTCCTTATTCCCCCTTGAATAAATTTTAAAATCCTTGTCTACGCTATAGA
>NZ_JBFTMA010000708.1:0-2279 GCF_056396725.1 Bacillus sp. 05T31 | reverse complement strand
GTGGAGGTTGTAAATAAAATATACGAAAAAGAAGGTATTACATATGGGATTCCGGTGTATGTTCATTATTACTTTGTTAAAAAAATAGGCGGTAATATGAAAATCCAAGATCCGGATGAGTTAATACATGAGATTGATTGGAAAGGGATACATGAAGTTGGAAAATTATCGTTAGCTTTTCCGGAGGATTACGAGCTAATATGCCGATATATAAATAAAAAAGCAAGTGTGTAGATACTTGCTTTTTTAGTGTATCCACGATAAGAAAAGTGGAACGATAACTAAACTAGCTCCAGCTGTTAAAAGCATTGATAAACTTGCAATTGTACCTTCTACAGGGCCGATTTCAAATGCTTTTGATGTTCCGGTTCCATTCGCGCTAGTACCTAGCATTATACCTTTTGCGAGCGCTGTTTTAATACGGCATATGCGTATGAGTGTAGGACCGAGTAATGCTCCAGTTAAGGCAGTTAATACAACGAAAACTGCTGTTAATTGTGACATGCCGCCAATCATTTCTGAAATAGCCATTGCAATAGGTGTTGTTACAATGTGCGGTGCTAAACTTTGTTCTATTGTAGAGTCAATTTGAAAAAAATTAGCTAATAGTGCGGAAGTAATAACAGATAGAAAAGAACCGACAATGACATTAATTAAAATAGCAGTTCCATGTTTTTTTAATAGATCAAAATATTTATAGATTGGCCATGCGAAAGCAACTGTTGCAGGTTTTAATAATTCTGTTAGCCAATGACTACCAGATTCGTAGGTTTCGTACGGTGTATCTAATCCGAGTAATAAAGCAATTAAAATGATTGGACATACAAGAAGGGGAGAAAGTAAGCTCCAATTCCAGCGTTGATACATTTTTTTAGATACCCAATATGTGAATAGTGTTAATAGTAAACAAAGAAAGCCGATCATTGTGTTGATCCTTTCCGATTTAATAGCAATTCTGTTAAAAGCCCTGTTACTAGAGTGACACAAAGTGTACTAATCACGATAATTAAAATGAGATCGATTCCATATTGTGATAATGTATCCTTGTAACGAATGACAGCGACTGCAGAAGGGATGAAAAATAAAATAAGTTCTTTTAATAAAAAGTCTGCACCGTCTTGTATCCATTCTTTTTTCACTATGTTAAATTTTAACGAGATTAATAATAAAAAAATACCGATTATACTTCCTGGAACTGGGAGGTGTGCCTGTTTTGCAATCCATTCACCTGTCCAAGCGAAACAAAATAATAATAAAATTTGTCCGCTTAACTTCCACCATTTCATACAGTAACCACCTCTTTGTTTTTTACATAAAAATTGTAAAAAATAATTAACAATTTCTACTATACGTTCATTCGAAATATTTGTCTAATATATAAATTATATGTTATTAATATATTAGATGTATTAATCGAAAGTGAAAAGGGTGTCCAAAATGGAATTACGGCATTTGCAATATTTTGTTGTAGTGGCAGAGGAATTGCACTTTGGACGAGCGGCTGCTCGTCTACAAATGACACAACCCCCGCTTAGTCAACAAATTCAGCAATTAGAAAAAGAAATGGAAGTTATGTTATTTTCAAGAACGAAGAGAAAGGTTGAATTAACAGAAGCTGGAGAAATGTTTTTAAAAGAAGTGAAAAAAGCGTTTGAACAAATTGAAAAAGCAGTAGAAGTCGCACAAAGTGCTCAAAGGGGAGAAGTAGGATCACTTTCAATCGGTTTTGTAGGTGCAGCGATATATGATATTTTACCGTCAATCGTCAGGGAGTATAGAAAGAAATTTCCAAGGGTGTCTGTCGCATTACATGAATTGTCAACACCAGATCAGGTGCATGCACTTCATGATAATCGAATTGATATTGGATTTTTACGTCCGCCAATTCCGACGCAATTACTTGAGTTAGAACCAATTCAAAAACTTTCGTGTACCTTATGTTTACCGAAGGCACATCCTCTTGCTGAAAAGGACGAAATACATATCGAAGATTTAAGGGATGAACCGTTCGTATTTATTACGAGACCAGTATGGCCAGCGTTATATGATACAATTTTATCGCTTTGCCGTGATGTAGGTTTTAGTCCGCACATTGTACAAGAAGCAACGGAGTATCAAACTGTTATGGGGCTTGTAGCGGCAGGTATTGGAATTACGGTAATACCTGTATCCGCAAATAAATTGTATAAAACAGAAGTTGTATATAAAGAGTTATGTGATTCTAATTTTGTTGCAGAAATGTCAGTGGCTTATAAAAAATGAATAACAATCCAGAGTTG
>NZ_JBFTMA010000707.1:0-2289 GCF_056396725.1 Bacillus sp. 05T31 | reverse complement strand
CAGCTACTTGTTTTGGACTAGCATTACATCCTGCAAGTATTGCGAATGACAATGCGATAGTAGTTGCTAGGGAAGCATATTTTTTTAACGGGTTTTTCTTCATAAATAATCTCCTCTTTCTCTTGTTGTTTCATATACTCGGAGTTTTGGTCCAAAGAAAAAAGCTCTAGAAATTGTAGAAAAATCTCTACTTTCTAGAACTACGGTAGTCAAAGTTAATTAAGCAAAAGATGAGGCCAATGCTAAATTATAGATCGGTAGCGGCTCAATACACCGAACGACCGAATACTTTAACCCGTAGTCCAGTTCTTTCATTGGGAACTAGGTAGAAACGCTCGGACCATATTACCGAGTATATACGAGTGATGTTATTTAAAATTATTATATTGGTAATATAACAAACTTTTAGTGTATACGCAATTTAAAAGTGAACATTTTTAATAAAAATAATAAAAATGTTCGTTTTTAAAACTTAAATGGTTAGGATTTATCATTCCTAAATGGATAACGACGCTAAAAAACTCATAACCCATATACTAAACTAGATTAACCTACAACAACCGATCTTTTACAGACAATTACTCTACCTTTTCAGCGTTTGAGGCATTTATTACTACATAATTCGGTATTGTCGCAACGAGTTGTATTAAATGTTGGTACATACTAATTTGCATCATTTCATTCGCCTTCTCAGTATTTCCAAGCATTTGATACGCTTGTGCGATTAAATCTTCCTCTGGAAAATTAGGTCGTATCGTTTCGCCAAGTAATTGAAGCACCTCATTTGGTCTATTGAGTATAAGATAGCAAGTTGCTTGAAACGATRCCGCCTCTTTCACAAGAGAAACATCATCACTTTCTTCCTGCACTCGGCTAAAGAGAGACATTGCCTCTTCTAAAATTTCAGTTCTTTTATCCGTATCCTCTGTTAACATATGATGGTTAATAAAAAGTAGTCCCATTTGAATTAATAATGGAAAACAAGAATAATATTTTTTTGTCACTTCCCTGCACTCCATCATTACTTCATCAAACGGTTCTTCACTAAAAGCTTCCGCTAGTCTATGATATAAATTTTTAATATCTTCCTGTTCCATTTGCGGTGTATAACAGATTARTTCATCTATACTTATGTTAAAGTACGATGCTAACAGTGGCAAAAATGTAATATCCGGATAACTCTGCCCAGTCTCCCATTTGGAAACAGATGCYTTYGTAATACCGATATACGCCGCTAACTCTTCCTGTGTAATTCCCTTTTCTTTTCTCTTATCCGCAATAATTTTATGAATCTGAATCTCTCTCACTGTATCACCTCATACTTTTATTATATGTTCTTTCTTCCACACAAAATATGGATTTAGAGTCGACTTTCGTTAACAAAATCAACTGTTAGGAAACATCTCTCTAAAATCAAAGGCAGGAACATATTTGATATGTTCCTGCCTTTTTATTGTGGGGTACCGATACATAGCCATCTAACTAAGATTTTGAAGTGCTTCAAAATCAAAACTTGCATCTCACCACAGTTTTCTATGAGAATCCAGTGAACAGCTTATTTACATAATTTTCGATTATCGGAATTCAATGTATCTAAAAATTTATAAAAATGCTTTCCAGATCGCTTAGCTGGAGGGCATTCTTTGTTCACATGATTCTCGATATAAGAAATGAATAAATAGGATCTTAACRTTAGCTCCCGTTATCAGTAATTGGATAACTACTTAAAACCGAAAAGGAATGTGCCAATTTTTTTGCAAAACTTAATGGTGGTTCAACAGATTGGATATGAATATACATAATCAATGGTTTCATATATAACCAATGATTATGTAAGGCGCTAACAATAATCCCTTGTTGAACAATTGATTGYATAAATAAAGGAATTTCTTCTTGTAAAATAGCRATTTCTCCAAAGTTYAACGCATTACCAYTTTGATCTAACGATTCAAAAGATAGCCCAACCGGTATCACTGAGGTGCTTGGTCGTCCTTGAACAAACACTTTAATATTACGACGCAAGGAGACAGAACAAACACCCTGATTTATGTTGCTTTTYCCATTAARAATTTTAGCAAATTGYTCACAAAGGAWRTTAAGGTTGTTCATAAATCTGATGCCCCTTTCTTATCAGATAAAAGTTACTTCATAAGTATTAATACTTATGAAGTAACTTTTATATAAGTAATTTAAGAAATTCCCATAAAGAAAAGACACCCTAAGGTGCCTTCCTTCAACTTGATACTCTTTTATCGTTTGTTTATAAAGAAATATTTAATAATCTATAAC
>NZ_JBFTMA010000706.1:0-2289 GCF_056396725.1 Bacillus sp. 05T31 | reverse complement strand
GAAGATGGCTTCCTTGGGTAGATGGGGTAAAATCTGCTAATGCGTATRATGAKATTTTTCCGATGTGGTTAAAGAAATTTGCAGAGGGAGACGGTTTTGAARGTGGTATACGTTATAAAGGAAAGCTCGTTGGGATGGTGGGCATTCACCCGGTGAGCTGGGGGAAAAAAGCGACGAGTCTTGGATATTATCTTGCAGAAGATGCTGGTGGAAAAGGTGTTATGACACGTAGTGTGAAGGCTGTGCTTCAATATGCATTTGATAATTTAAAGCTGAATAAAATAGAAATTCGGTGTGGTGTTGAAAATACGAAAAGCCGAGCTATTCCAGAGCGTTTAGGTTTTAAATTAGATGGTATTTTAAGAGATGAAGAATGGTTGTATGACCATTTTCAGGATATTGCTGTTTATAGTTTACTAGCTTCAGAATGGGAAGAAATTCGATGAATGAGAAGATTTGTGTCACTCCGTATGAAAGCAAATTTCAAGATGAAGTAGTAGATCTCATTGTTCATATTCAGCAAAAAGAGTACAATGTCCCAATTACGAAAGAAGAGCARCCTGACTTACTTGAAATAGAAACGTTCTATCAAAGGGATCACGGAAACTTTTGGGTAGCAACTTATGATGGTAAAGTGGTTGGAACGATAGCTTTATTAGATATTAGAAATCATCAAGTAGCGCTAAGGAAAATGTTCGTGAAGAAAGAGTTCCGCGGAAGAGAATGGGGCGCATCACATAGTCTGCTTCAAACAGCAATTTTATGGGCTGAGCATAAAAAGGTAAAAGATATATATTTAGGAACGACAGTGAAATTTTTAGCGGCACATCGCTTTTATGAAAAGAATAATTTCCAAAGTGTGAATATAGAAGATTTGCCAAAAAGTTTTCCGGTGTTAGAGGTAGATAAGAAATTTTATAGGTATATTGTTTAAGGAGGTCATTCAGAAATGGCCTTTTTTTTATGAATTAAAATGGGATAAGTGGTATAATTTGGATTAGGGGGTGTAGGTATGAACTTTCCAATTCAAAGAAGTAAGTCTACGATTATATTTGTTATTTTAACGTTAATCTTTATGGTGTTATATCCAACTGTCATGCTTTTCACAAATAAAGGGCAGTGGATGTCAGCGTTAATTGGGATGGGTTTATGCTTCATTGTAAATGTCCCTCTCGTTTGGGAAATGTTCATTAAAAAACATAAAGTGGAAAATGGTATTTTAAAATACGGAATTTTAAATGACGACGTTGTATTAAAAGATATAAGAGTTATTCGTCAAGTTGGGAAATCATTTGAGATTACAACGAATGCGTATAAAGTACATATGATTGCGATGCCGCAAGATACGGATGGATTTTTGGCGCTTATCGAGAAAGAAAATCCACATGTGAAAATAGAAATGGTAGGTAAGCGATGAAATATGTAAAACTTTTGTTTTGTTTGGAGATTTTGTTGGTGCTTGCTATTTGCACTAGAGTATATATGAAATGGGAGCTGCCATTATATGTCCCGATATTAATAGGTACTATCGCAGTGACGCATTTATTTTATTTTCATTTTCAGCAAACAAAAAGCGAGAAAAATAGCTCTATATAGTGCAGGGGGATTAGAAATGAAAAAAATCTATATGTTATTTTTGTTTTTGCTAACCACATCTATTCTTTTAATAGGATGTAGTGCGAAGAAAGAGAAGTCTGATGTTAGTTTAGAAAAGGCACAAAAAATTGAAATAGAATCGCTTATTGATTCGAGTGATAAAAAAACAATTACTGATAAGAAAGAAATCACAAAGTTGTTTGAATCAATCAAAATGGATGAGTGGGAAATGGAATCGGCTCCTATGGATACTCCGCAAGGGAAAACGTTTAAAATGTATCAAGAGGATACACCGAAATTATTGGATTCGAGTAAAGATAAAAAAGAGTTAYATGAAATTGGTACTATGACAGTATATAAAGATGTCCCTTATGTTGAGGTTGAATTAAAAGTTAAGATGATAAAAAATAAAAATAGTTTTAAAGTACCAGAAGATGTGGCTAAAAAATTATTAGAGTATTAATGAAAAAGCGCTCGGGATTCTATCCGAGCGCTTTTCATATTATTTTAAGTTCTCTGGGTTTAAAGCTTCTAGTTCAGTTACAACGAAGCGTCCGTCTTTACGGATTAATACGTCGTCGAAGTAAATTTCACCGCCGCCRTATTCAGGGCGCTGAATGCATACTAAATCCCAGTGAATGTTAGAGTTGTTGCCGTTCCATGCATCATCATAAGCTTGTCCAGGTGTGAAGT
>NZ_JBFTMA010000705.1:0-2296 GCF_056396725.1 Bacillus sp. 05T31 | reverse complement strand
CCCTCTACCTCTCTGGATAAGTATGTAGTTGTAATCTGTATTATGGCACTAACAATAAATAATTTCAATACTTTTCTTACTATTTTTATTTTTCGATAAATAGTTCAYTTAAATCATTGTATTCTTATCGGAATTATGAAATAATAAATTCAAAATTGTTACGGGAGGAATGCATGATGAAAGTAATTGGCTTAATTGGCGGACTAAGTTGGGAATCAACATCGTTGTACTATAAACACATTAATACACTGACTCTCTCTAAATATGATCAAAATGCGAAACTTGTTTTATATAGTATGGACTTTGGTGAAGTAACTACATTATTACAAAATCATCAATATGAAGAAGTGAAAAATGAATTAGTCGCAGTAGCAAAAAAAGTAGAACACTCTGGAGCTGAATGTTTACTAATGTGTTCTAATACTGTACATCTATTTGCTGAGGAAGTAGAACAAGCAATATCAATCCCACTTCTTCATATCGGTGATGTAAGTGCTAAAGAAATGGTAGAACAGAATATAAAACGGATCGGATTATTAGGAACGAAACAAACGATGGAACAAGATTTTTATACATCACGACTAGCAAAATATAACATTGAGACAATCATCCCAAATGACGAGGAAAGAACTTTTATCCATCACGTCATATTAAATGAATTAAGTAGAGGAATTATTTCAGAAACATCAAAAGAAAAACTAATACAAATTACCAATTCATTAATTAATAATGGGGCTGAAGGAATTCTACTTGGCTGTACGGAAATTCCTTTGCTCATTTCCCAAAATGATCTATCTGTTCCTGTTTTTGATACTGCTTATTTACATGCGAATACTGCTGTACAATTTGCTGGATAATAATATAAAAGCATACAGGTAGAGCCTCTATGCTTTTATATTATCCGAACTATTTATTTAAAAGAGCATCAATAACTGCAATGGCTCTTTTGGAACCACCACACTCTAAAAAACTTTCATTCAGTTTTCGAATGCCATGTTTATACTTTTCATTTGAAAGAACGTCTGTTACCGCCTTTTTTAAAGTTTGCACATTAACATGCTCTTTCAATAATCTATGTGCTGCCTCCAGCTCAGTTAATCTTTGCGCTATCATAGGTTGATCTTTATCATGCGGTATTATCACAAATGGGACATTATAATGGATTGCATCGTGCACACTATTCATTCCACCATGTGTAATAAAAACATCTGCTTCACTTAATATTTCTGATTGAGGTACGTAAGGGGTTATAATAAAGTTGTCTGGCGCTTGCTTAATTTTTGAAATATCATTTCTATCACCAATCGCCATTACTACAATCCCTTCGAAATTTGAAAAAGCGTCAATACAAGTATTAAAAAATGGTTCGAGCCCTTCAAGAAGTGTTCCCATTGAAATATAAATAACTTTCTTTTTTGAAAGCAATTCAAGTGGAAACTTTACATTTGTTTTGCGCTTTATAATACTCGGCCCAATAAAAACATTGTTTTCTCCGAACGAATCGCTATTAGGTTGAAAATAACGACTTGTATACACGAGACTAATATCTCCCTTATTATGCATAAATTGAAGATTATTTTTGGGCTTTACTCCAAATTCATGTTCCATCTGATACAGTAACTTTTCAGAGAGTTCATCGGGTTGGAATTGTATTTCTGCATTTGGATGAAAAGGCAAGGTTTCCAATAATACTGGTGGAATTAAAAATATAGGAGAGGAAACTATGCCTGGAACTTGTAAATATTCCTTTACTAACTCTCCAGCACCAAATATATCATAAACTATGAAATCAAAATTAATGCTTTTACATAATCGTTTCGTAATTTCTAATATGTATAAAGAAGTTTGAACATGTACATGAAAGAAAGATTTTAATCCATATGAAGTTTCATTATCAATAGAAATCTCCTTTAATAAATCCGGATGAGTATGTACAATGGCTCCCAAAACTTCAAGCCTTTCCTTAAAGCTTTCCGTTGTAATATAGTGTACGTTATCACCTCTTTCAGTAAAGGCCTTTACTAAACTTAATGTAGGATTTACATGTCCCTCTGCAGGGAAATTAACTATTAAAATRTTCATCACTTATTTCTCACTCCTTACAATTCAATSTTCTTATTAATCGTACTGTTATTATTACAAGCAATCTTCCCTTAATAGTCCCAATATACTTACTACTTTAGGTTGATAAATAATTATCAGACATTGAAAAAGGCATCTACATAAAATGTAGATGCCTAACTGTGATAAGGAGTGTTCTGTGAGGTTAGGATAAGCTTTTCTGCTTGTCCTATGC
>NZ_JBFTMA010000704.1:0-4173 GCF_056396725.1 Bacillus sp. 05T31 | reverse complement strand
GAACTAGAAGGTGCAACAATGTTAAGTAGTTTTATTCATTCAGTATTAACGTTTTTTGAAGGATTAGGTTATTGGGGCATAATGCTTGGACTTATGATTGAGATTATTCCAAGTGAGATCGTCCTTGCCTATGCAGGATACTTAGTATCAAATGGAAGTATCTCATTTGTAGGCGCAGTTATATTCGGTACCATTGGCGGAATCATTGCCCAAGTCTTTATTTATTGGATTGGACGATACGGTGGTCGCCCTGTCCTAGAACGTTATGGGAAGTATATTTTSATTCAKAAAAAACAWATTGATKMTGCTGAAGMKTGGTTTAATCGTTACGGAACTGGYGTWATTTTYACWGCRCGTTTTATTCCTGTTGTTCGCCATGCGATTTCAATTCCTGCCGGGATTACAAAAATGCCAATTTCACGCTTCATTACTTTAACAGGACTTGCGATTATTCCTTGGTCTATCATTTTCATTTATTTAGGTGAAAAACTTGGAGAAAACTGGGGTAATATAAATGACGTTGCTGGACCATATGTGAAATCGTTCGCTGTTGGCGGGGTTGTTCTTATTATTTTATATTTCATGATAAAAAAATGGTCAAAAAAACGTAAAAAACTCGCTTAAATTTCTAAATAAAAACCGCTATTAATTCAATCGAAATTATAGCGGTTTTTATTATTAACTTGATTATCTTTTATAAATTGTATAATTTCTTCTTTATGTTTTAAATCATGTTGAATGAGTGATGAAAAATAATTGTTTAATCTCACTCTTTTCGTGCCGAATTGGTAATCATCTTTAAAATTCTGGGCAGGAATTTGATTCATTTGATCAACTAATTGTTTACGGGTGGATATAAACTGATCTATTAGTTCTTCTTTTGAAATACCGGATCTCGCATATTTTATTGCACCCTCATTCATTTCCTCAACACCTGTTGGAACATTGGGTACTGATTGTCCACTTATAAAGTATGGAATTCTAAACTTCATTAAAAACTCATCCCAAACGACTAAATGTGAAATCACATCCGCAATTGCCCATGAACCTTCTCTAAAAGGTTCAAACCATACATCACTAGTTATACACTTCAATGTTTGACACCATTCTATTAAACTTAACTTTTCTTCTAGAATACATTCCTTCTCCATAATTTATTCCTTCCTCTTCCACACTAACTATTCATTCATATTAATAACTTCTAGCTATTATATTAAAACCCTCCAGTCTAAGATTTACATGGATAAGCAACAATTCCGCCATAAAATACGTATAGTAACTCAAAAAGGAGTAATCCCCCTATGCATTGGCAGCAAAAAGTACCATACTTAATCGGACGCCCTGTTGGTGTTTCTCTCATTAATGGGCAAGGAACTTCCGGCGTTTTATGTGGCGTACAAAATAATCAATTATTTGTTTATGAATACCTTTACCAAGCTCAGTTCGCCATGAAACATTATGATTTTAGACAAATTCAAGATATACACGCCTTTCCAAATTGCCCACACCAAAATCCTCTATATTAAAAAACAGGAACGGCTTTATTGCCATTCCTGTTTCTATTGTTTATGCATTATTTTTCAGAGTAAAACTTCTGCACTGCTTCATCAAAATAGATCCATCCTTTCCAGCCTAAATGAATTGTATCTTTTAAGAAATACTTATCATATTCATGGCTAGAAAAATCGACTACTGGGTATCCTGCTTTCTCGACTTGATCGCSAACCTTATTATAATACACATCACGACGTTCTTTYGGGAAACCAGCGTAATCATACCACGGTCCGTTTACAGGCACAGAAATAAAGAGTGGTTTTACATTTTTTTCTTTGAAAAGATCTAAAACAATTTGTAAGTCATCATATTCTGGTGAATCAAGCTAGTCCAGCTTTGATGTTATGTTTTGTATCGTTATATACAATACTTTCTAGCGAACTACTTAATATCGCATCTTTACGAACAACTTTGTAATCTAGTAAACGTTTCGCGATTTTTTTCTTCATTTCAGGCTTTATTTCGTCATTAAAAATAAAGTGATAGGCTTGTTGTTTGGAGAAATTATTTGTAAAATCCCCTTGTGATACACCGTTTTTTGTAAACCATTGTGGTGAAAGAACAAAGACTACCTTTTTACCTTCTAATTCATCCATTGTAGACGTCATATTTAATATATGAGCCAAGCTTTGCGTACCACCAGTCCCTATTAAAAATGGAGTAAAACCTGCTGGATTTACTTTAAAATAGTTAGATGGATGATATGCATCCATTCGTAAAAAYTCTGATGAACCRTACATCGGTAAATAYTGYGAATTCTCTAACATTTTYTGYTGYAAGAAAACACTTTGTAATTTCTCTTTTTGCAAGGAAGTTGCCGCATCTTCAACTTTCTTATCGCTAATAAGTGATATTAAACTTTTAGATGGGATAAGCAGTACAATGAAAAAGAGTAGACACGCTAAAATAATAGGGCCAAAAGCATGCTTCATCTTCATCTGCTATTCCTCTTTCTAGTACTATTAAATTGTAACCCTTGTTTTTGACACGTCATCATTTCTCTCCTTTTTCTCTATACATGTTCCATTCTATTTATCTATTATWTACATGTATGTATTCCCTTTCTTTGCACTATTAAGTTACATAAGAAACATGTTAATTATACAAGATTCTACATAAATTTCACACTGGAATTTTAGTAATAATTTTATTTTTAAGCAGTGAAAAAACACATAAAATGTCTATAATTCATCCGATGATGTATTAAGTTCAAAATATGATAATAAACGCCCACCATGATCAACATCTTGAGTATATGTAAAGCCTAGCTTTCGTAAAAGTTTTTTCGAATTCTCATTAGCTACTTTAACCCTAGCAATTATTCTTTTTAAATTCATCGTCTCTGTTGCATATTGAATGGAAGCTTCTGCTGCTTCTGATGCATATCCATTCCTCCAATACTCTGGATCAAGGAGATACATAATTTCTGTTTCCCCTGTTTCATTTACCTTTCTTAAACCACAATGTCCTAATAGCTGGCCTGTTTCATTTTTGAATAACAGCCATACACCAAAATCATACTGTTCCCAATGCAATATAAGTTGACTCATATAATCTTTAGTTTCATTTATTGACATACCTCTTGATTTAGCAAGCCATTGACCAACCGCTTCTTTTTTTAATATGTTATACAATTGATCAACATCTTCTATATTCGGTTTTCTCATCACCAATCTTTTCGTATGTATTACTTTCCCCTTTACAAATACAGACATAGTGCCCCTCCTAATACTGTTTATAGACTACTAAATTATACCATGAACTATCATTGGCTTTAACTAAGAAAAAACAGACTATCACATACGTGAAGTCTGTTTTTTCTCTTTCTTTACTTTTGTACGTCCGCCCATTTCAAACTTGTTGCTGGACCAAATTGGTGAACATATAAATCTTTTACGTACGGTTTTTGTAAGTAAGAAAGACCGCGCTGGAATACTGGTGCAATTACCGCATCATCAAGGAGCACTTTTTCCGCATCTTGTAGTGCTTTCCAACGAGCTTTTTCATCATTACCTAACTCTGTTTTAATCTTCTTAATTAAAGCGTCGTATTCTTGATTTGCATATCCTGTATTATTTACGGTACTTCCCGAAAGGAAAACTTCTAAGTATGTCATTGGATCTGGATAATCAGGTAACCAACGTGATAACGACATTTCGTATTCTTTTTTCTTCTCTAACGCTAGTTTTTGCGTATGTGGTTGTAATTTCACATTTACTTTTAGCCCCGGTAAGTTTTTCTCAAGCTGTTCTTTAATATATTCGCCTACCTTTTTAAAGTTCTCTAAGTCATAGTTTAATAGTTCTAACGTCACTTCATTTGTGCCTGTCTCTTGCTTCGCCTTYTCCCAATATTCYTTYGCYTGTTTCACATCMGTCTTATTAAACTCRCCTGCYGTACTTCTAAAATCTTTCTTATCTGGTCCTTTTAARAATCCTTTTGGTACGTAGTAGTTCGCCGCAACTGATCCGTCATTTAAAAATGAWGTCGCCAAGCCCTTTTTATCAAACACTGTACTTAGCGCAAGACGTGCATTTTTATTTTTAAGAATCGGCACATTTTCATTGAAACGGAAGAAATACATAACCGGATCTGTATATTGTTTCAACTCTTTATTAT
>NZ_JBFTMA010000703.1:0-2297 GCF_056396725.1 Bacillus sp. 05T31 | reverse complement strand
TTTCAAAAGAGGCCTTACATATTGTTGATCATATTCAAACGTATCTTTTATTTCTTTGTTATCTGTATTACATTGAAAGTCAATATAGTGTGATCTCAATTGTTCTTCGATTTCCCATATTAATTTCGACTGTATTTTCAGCCAATTTTCTAAATCTTCTCCTGAAGAAATGGGTTTACTTAATAAAGTAGAYAATTCGTTYTCTAGCTCATGTATATTACGGATATCAATCGTATTAGAGTTCTGCATTATTTACCCCTCACTTTTTATTTACTCAAGGAGGTATTCTTCTTTTTCGCTATGATTCCTTTTTTTTCTAGAAAATTTGTGCCTATTACTCCAAGAACAATCATAAGTGTACCGACAATATGATAGTAGGCAATTTGCTCGTGTAAGAATACAACGCCTGCGATAATGGTAATAAGTGTAGATAAGTTGCTAAAAACACTTATTTTGGCTGCTTCAATATAAGATAATGAATAGTTTAATAATAATGCTGTCAGTAAGGAAGATAGTAATCCTAAATATAAAATGGAGATAAGGAATGTTCCATTCGTAAATGGCTTAAAGTATACAGTTATTGTACCTTTGTTCATATGGTCAATGATTGCGATGAAATTAAAACTAATAAAACCGATTGCTGTCATTGTGTATGTTAAATCCATYAGCTTGAATTTCTTTGTCATTTTTCGAGCTAATACATTGTAGCAAGCAGATGATAATGCAGATAATAAAATGAGAATAACACCGATAAAGCTCGTTTCATGAGCCCCTATACCATTCATAACAAATATATAAATGACACCTATGACAGAAATACATACTGATGTTTTTTGCCATGTATTCGTATATTCTTTCAAAAAATAGGAAGCTAGTATCATCGTAAATATAGGGATCGCTGCTTGTATAATTCCAGCTTCAGATGAACTTGTATATACTAAGCCAAATGCTTGGAAAGCAAAGAACAATGCTGGATAAAATATTGCGAGTGGTAAAAGTGTAAGTATGTTTTTAAATGATATATTTAACTTTACAAAACCSAAAATAACCGGAATGGTTGCTGCTATGAAGGCAACTGTAAAACGGTGAGCTAGAGTATCAAGAGGACTCGTAATGGTTAGTGCTAGTTTTACAAACATAAATGAAAATCCAATAATAAATGAATAGAGTAATGCTGATATATATGCTTTTGTTGTATTTGTCATAATTCCACCTCATAGTAGTTGATTTCTTACTGGCCAGTATACGTACATAGTAATCCTTCTGATCTAGTGCTACAATGTGAACAAATACAAACTGTACCGGTACAAAAAAATAGGAGGTGTAATGATGTATAAATATTTACATGTTTTGAACGACTTAGAAAGTATGATTCAAAATGGTGAGATAAAAGAAGGAAAGAAATTACCGTCTATACGGTCGCTTGTTACACAATATGAATGTAATAAGGCGACTGTAATACGAGCGCTGCATGAATTGGAAAAGCGTCATATTATTTATTCTGTACCTCAAAGTGGATACTACGTTGTTAAGAAATCTGGAAGTTACRTAGAAARTAACGAGATKATTGATTTYGCTTCTTCRGCMCCAGATCCMGATGTTTTTCCATACTTAGATTTTCAGCATTGCATTAATAAAGCGATTGATACMTATAAGAATGATTTGTTTATATACGGAACACCGAAAGGGTTACCATCTTTAATTTCGGTTGTGCAAAAACARTTAGCAAACTATCAAGTTTTCACWAAKGAAGAWAAYATATTTATAACGTCAGGTGTGCAGCAAGCACTTGCTATATTAACTTCAATACCATTTCCGAATGAACATAATATGATTCTAATTGAACARCCAAGTTACCATTTATATATTGAATATGTAGAAAYAAATAACATTCCTGTAATCGGAATTAAGCGTACGCATGARGGGATAGATTTAAATGAACTAGAGMGGRTATTCARMACAGAAAAAATTAAATTYTTTTATACAACTCCAAGRTTTCAYCATCCACTTGGAACTTCGTATTCTAAAAAAGAGAGAGAAAAGATTATTAAACTTGCGAAGAAATATAATGTATTTATAGTAGAAGACGACTATTTAGCAGATTTAGAAACTGATTCAAAAGTAGATCCGTTTTACAGCCAAGATAATTGTAATCATGTTATATATTTAAAAAGTTATTCGAAGATCATCTTTCCTGGTTTGCGAGTCGGTGTTGCAGTCATCCCGCAATCCATTGCAGATGCCTTTTATAAGTATAAAAAGATTTTAGATATCGATAGTCCTATGATTTCGCAAGC
>NZ_JBFTMA010000702.1:0-2298 GCF_056396725.1 Bacillus sp. 05T31 | reverse complement strand
ACTCGTTACTGCATCATTTTTTTGTGCCTTCGCTGCTGTCGTTACACTCTTTGCAGTTTTTTCCTCTTCACCAATTTTAGTGATTAATCCTAAAGCCTTTTTATTATATTCTTCAAGGTTCTTGTTATCTTTTGTTTCTGAAACTAGCTTATTTAATATCTCTTTCGCTTCTGTATAATTTTTCTTACTTATTAACTCTCTTACTTTCACCAGTTGCTCTTCATACTTCTTTTTTTGTTCTAAGATCGCTACTAATGCTGTTCGTTCTTCCTTGGCTTGTTTTATAAGCGTATTATTTCCATTCTTCATGTTCTCTACTTTTTCAAATGACTTGATTGATTCTTCTACCTTTGTTTCTTCTTTTAACTTCGCTGCTTCAATCATTACTTTCGTTTGTTCTACAAGCACTTTTGCATCTGAATCATCTTTTTTCTCATCTAATGCTCGTTCAAATGATGATAAAGCATTTTTATATTCTTTATTCGTTAACGCAGTCTTCCCCTCATCCATTGCTTTGTCAAAATCCCCATTACTACATCCAGCTAGCATTAAAAACGTAAGTCCAATTACCGTTAATAACTTTCTCATTTTCTCTCCCCCTATATATACCTAAAACAATAACATCATATGTATAAAAGTCTGTGTAGTAATTAGACTGAAAGTAAATATGTACTGTACATTTCATTTACTATCATTACTTAAAACTCCTAAATAGTTGGTAGTTGGTTTTCTTCTTCTTTTAAGACAGAAAGGAATTTTAATAAAGCCCTTACTCAGAATCTTTACTACACACACTCTTATACACATAGAAAAATCATTTTTCGTTTATAGTTTGCTATTTCCTTGACTTTACATATTCTTAGTTTATTGGAATACAAACCATAATTCGTAATAAATCGAAAACATTAGAAAACAAAACGTAACAAAAGTTACGTTTTGTAATCATTCTGTAACTTAAATGTAACATGAAGATTTTAAACATACAATAGTTTTTTTTACATTATTTTCMCCTTCCACATTTTAAGATCCAATAAGATTCCAACCCTAATTTCATCTCCCACCTACTATTGGACTATCGCTCTTCAAACGCTTTAAGAACCGGACTTATTTCCTAAATCGTTAAAATCAATTACATAGATTGCTCTTTTTTCAACAAAACACTACGAAAACGTATAAACTTTTCCTTCCATACCTTTACACATCAAATATATATAATAAAGCTAGTTTTTATACTTTTTTTGAAATAAGCACATTCGTGAAGCGGGAAGACATTTATCTTCCCTTGTGTTTTTTATTTGCAGCTAATTCTTTTGCTAGATGCTTTTTTTTATGCCAAATAATATAAAAAAGGTATCCTCAAATACTTTGAGGATACCTTTTCACTTTTATTATCTTTGCTGTTTTCTACCTAATACGAGTAATCCAAAACTCATCATTACAAGAAGTGCTCCCATATATGGCTCCACAGGCATTTTCTGCCCTGTCTTCGGTAATTCTTTTTCAGGTTTCTCTGGATTCGTTGTTCCAGGCTTCTCTGGATTCGTTGTTCCAGGTTTCTCTGRATCTGTTGTTCCAGGCTTCTCTGGATTCGTTGTTCCAGGTTTCTCTGGATCTGTTGTTTCCGGTTTTTCTGGATCTGTTGTTCCAGGCTTCTCTGGATCTGGTTTTTCCGGTTTTTCTGGATCTGGTTTTTCCGGTTTCTCTGGATCTGGTTTTTCCGGTTTTTCTGGATCTGTTGTTTCCGGTTTTTCTGGATTTGGTGGTGCTAAATGACTCAATTTGTTTAATACTTCTAATTGAACTGAACTTATCATTCCTTTTGTAATTTCAAATGGAATTGGATTAGTTAATTTTTCATATCCTTTTGGTGCTTCTACTTCTACTAGTGTGTAGTTACCTACAGATAGATCTGAGACTGTTGCTTTTCCATCTTTATCTGTTGTTACTCTCGCGACTATTTTACCTTTTTCATCATGAACTTCAAACACAGCTCCTGCTAATATATTCTTGCTTTCAGCAGCCATTTTTGTAATTTCCACTGAACCTTTGTCTAGCTGTTCATTCTCTACTTTCAATGATAAGACTTCTGTCATACCTTTTTTAATTTCGAATGATACTGGTTCTGTTAGCTTTTTATAGCCTGGTAAACTTTCTTTCTCTACTAATTTGTACTTTCCTACAGATAAGTCTGAGATTTTTGCTTTTCCTTCTTTATCTGTTTTTACTTCTGTTACTACTTTGCCTTGCTCATCTTGTACTTCGAAGACTACGCCTTCTAATACCTACGCCTTCTAATAC
>NZ_JBFTMA010000701.1:0-2300 GCF_056396725.1 Bacillus sp. 05T31 | reverse complement strand
GAGATAGATAGTCCTCGCTCTTCCATCATCTCTACAAGGTCACGTAAGCTTAAATTGTACCGTAGGTACCATCTCACCATTAAGGTTGATAGTGTTTCCATTTGAATGCACTTGGCTTAGACATACTTCATCCACATCCTTTTTAGATTAGTAGTATTAGTATGTCCAAGTTTGATGATTTTTTTGCACCAGAACCTTTTTTTCGTTAGAGGGATCCAAATTTATCTTAGATTGATAGTGATGTAGCGAAATCAAGATATTACAAACCTAACAAGAGAGGAGTCGTTTATAGGGTCTTCTTTTGTTAGGTATAAATAACTAATTTAATTGATGAGTAAATAGAAAAAGTGTAATTTGTTGTACTGGAGTCAGTGTAAAAAAGGCTATAATACCTATTTTTGTATCCTAGCTATAATATAGTCCCTAAAATAAAATTAGCAAGCAAGATGTTCATTATTAGTATTTCACTTTACATTGATTTCTTTTTCACTTTAAATTTCCTGTTTGAAAAAATTATTATTAATTTACTAGTTATATATGACATAAAAAAATATATAAAATATGCTATAACAAAATTATTTGCTACAACATTCATTTGTTTATAGGTGTATATAAAGAAAATTGCTAATATAATTCCCAACAATATTGGTGCAACAAAGACTTTCCTTGCAATAATTGTGATTACGATACTTAACAATACACAGGTTAAAGGGATGTAGAAAATTAACATTTCAAAAAAACCTTGGGTTGACTTAAAGTATTCCATAAAAGCTTCCATAATACACATCCTTTTTGCATAAGTTTATCATGAATTAATATCAAAAAACTTTGTCTTTTCTTTGTATCAACAAAAATTGTAATGAAATAAAAGACATCTTCCAACACTATATTCCAATTAATTTCTTTTTATTCCAAAATATAACTTTATAAAATATAATATAATAGAATTTTATATTATAAAGGGGATGGAATTATGAAAAAAAGAATGGGGATACTTCTAACTAGTTTGTTCCTAACGTTACCAACGATCGCTAGTGCTGAAAAAGAAAAGGATTGGCATTTAGTGGAACCTAGTAGCCCGGGAATTGAAGCGAAATGGTTAGAAGAATTAGGGCCTGAATTTCAACAAGAGTACAATAATTATAGCGTTCAACAAAAAAAAGAAATATTAAGTGAATTTTATAAGGCTTCTAAAAAAACAGAAGAATTTAAAAAACAGCTTGCAAATAATGAAAACAGTAAATCTTTAACGCAGCAGGCATCGAGTAGATGGACTGGCTATGGTATGGGCACAATGGGAGATGCTCTTGTTTCTTTAGATAATGGTAGTAGTAGTTTTCGGTGGGGGCATGCAGGAATTGTAGCAGATAATAATGCGTATGTATTCGAAGCAAATCCAGGCGAAGGTGTTCAAAGAAAAGCGAATTATTGGAACACTTATTATAATAGTAAATATGCTTTGTATGTAAAAGGTGCAAGTACTAATTCATATCAAGGAGCACAGCATTATGGATGGCAACAATGGAGAAATGGAAAACCTTATGGTTTGTCAATGAATAAAATGGACGAATCTTCTTACTATTGCTCTAAATTAGTATGGCGGGCTTGGAAAAATGAAGGTATTGATATAGATGCAGATGGAGGCCCTACAGTTTGGCCGATAGATATATTAAATTCAAGCCAAACAGTATCATATTAAAACCATTTTAATTTAAAGGAGCAAATAATGAAGAAAATAAAAATTATACTATTAACTATAGTAATAATTGCTTCCTCTATAACAGCTATATATTATTTTCTTTTAAAAAGCAATGAAAATCATGTATCCGTGCAAGGTCAAAAATCAACAGCATTTAAGGATATCGGAGTTCTTTATATGAAACCAGGCGTGATACCTAATAGTGAATTTGTATTTATAAAAGATCCGGAAGATGAAATTGTTACAAAGAAAATAACTGGTACTGATTATTATTTTGAAGACACTATCAAAAATAAAGGAGAATTTGTTTTATCTTCCGTTACCAATGGTAATCGTGCTTTTATTGATTCAAAAAATAAAGTTGAATTGGCACGGGAAAAAGAAAAATCTGGAGTCTCTGCTATTTATGAAGATGAGAATTTAGTAATTAAAGGGTTAAATGATGATTTGAAAAACTCAACACTACTTATTAAAAGCAATAAGATTAATCACCAGATTAAATTAGTGGGTTATATCACACAAATTGATTATGATCAATCAAAGCATACAGCTTACATTTTTAATGATTTTACCCATGAGCAGAAAAGTGTTCTCTATACAG
>NZ_JBFTMA010000700.1:0-2310 GCF_056396725.1 Bacillus sp. 05T31 | reverse complement strand
CTATACCATATAGCAACTACCATAACACTCGTGCTTAATAGATTCATCAGTAACRATTGATAACGTAATTTCATGTTTCATTTCCTCCATTTGGATCAAAGCTATACCCTATTCCCCAAACTGTATGAATCCAACGGTTCTTTGTTGAATGCTTCTCTAATTTTTCACGTAAACGACTCATTAACACCGTTACTGTGTTCGTACATCCTTCATACTCAAACTCCCAAATTTGTTCAAGAAGTTGCGAACGAGAAAACACTTGTTTTGGATGGGTGGCCATTATATAAAGTACCTCAAATTCTTTATTTGTTAACTCAACTTCATGTCCACAAACAAGTACACATCTCTTCGTTGGATAAATCTCCAAATCTCGGAACTCTATTACTTCTGATACGGGTTCTTTCGTTTCTATAATTGTCTGATTTCCTCTTCTTAATATAATTTGAACCCTTAGTACTAATTCTCGAGGTGAAAACGGCTTTGTTACATAATCATCTGCTCCCATTGTTAAACCCAATATTCGATCTCTTTCTTCTCCCCTAGCGGTTAACATAATAATAGGAACATTAGATTGTTGACGAATTTCCTCACATAGTTCCCAGCCATCTTTTTTCGGCATCATCAGATCTAAAATGATTAAATCTGGTTGATATTGCTGAAATATATACCAACCCTCTGTTCCATTTACAGCTGTATATACTTCATACCCTTCCCTTTCTAAGTACCGTTTGCATATTTCTCGGATATTGTCTTCATCTTCTATTATTGCAATTCTTTTTTTCATTCGTAAAATCTCCTAGATTCTTTTATTAATAACGAAAAAATATTTCTCTTATTTACTCTCAAAGAATACGTAAGTTATTCATATAAACGTAACAGAATATTATTGCCAATTGAGAATAAAACACATTGAACGTACATCCAATAGAAATCATAATTATATACGCCAGATGGTCATTTTAACACAAGAATACTGTATGCTTAATAGTTCATCAATCCTAGAAGATTAAAAGTCCTGGTACAAACATGCTATGTTCTTGAAAAAATCATACATATCTTAAGGGGAATCAAGTTTATGCAGTAATGCCAAATAATTACTTGAATCTTTCTGATTTTGAACAGACTAGTTCCGTAAAATATTTCACTGTTTTTTCACCATATGCACCACTTCTATTCCAAACATAATGAACTTTACTGTGTAATCAGGTTTTAATCCTAACATAGAAGAAACTCGCTTTTTAATACATCAATGGGCTTATTCTACTATGTTGTTCAAGTATATGAATCGCTTGATTTGGATGCCCACTGTCATCTTGTTCTCTTTTTTCAACTCTTCTATTATTACTATTAGATAAACCGGATTCTTATAGACTGTTATAATACGAGACTTAAAAATATGAAAAGACCACAAAGCTTTCTTGAAGAAACACTTTTCAGCCCTACTGTCACTTGTTTTGGTGAGATAAAAATCAATCGTATTTCCTTTGGAATCCACGGCATAATACAGATATATCCATTGACCTTTTCTTTGATATACGTTTCATCGACTCTTTAGAAATCCTTTGTCTGCTTTAGATATTAACTACACTACTTAACACCCATACAAACTGTTAAGAATGTGAGATTTCTACATACGGAACCTGATGGTAGGATACCCCCACATAGAATCAAGTTAGGATATGGGAATTAATGGTCATTCCTTTCGTTCTCATTGAATATCCAGTTATCAATATTCCAAATTGATTAGTTAACTGATTCCAATGTATAAACACAGTTAACTCGGTAAAAAAACATTTTTATTCTAAATTAAAAATATTCTTTTAAAAACTAAATTTTACAAATAATATTTTGCCACGCTGAAACACCAGTAAGATCTGCTACAAACATGCGATCATTAGAATGCAAGTGTTTCTTTAAAATATTCATAATGTTAATACATGAATCAGTGGTTGCAACAATCCAAGTACACTCTGTGATTTTTACCCATGTTCCATAATCTTTGATAGCTTTAATAAGGTCTTCATAATTTCGTTCTGCTTTACTTAAAACGTAAGTAATAGTTTTTACATTACTCATAATTGCACTTCCTTACATCAAATATATTCTACAAAACTACCTAATCCGCTGTGGCAGGAATTATTTCCCTTCCGATCCCATTTATTTTAAATGTTTTTTCATTTTTGTTGTACTCTCTTAGCACGATTTTTTACTTTTGAAGAATTTAAAATCAATGTTCTGAAGTTCATGTTACTTTAAACATCTTTCATATCTCTTTCATAAATGTTACAAAAGTCTTTCATTAATATCGTA
>NZ_JBFTMA010000699.1:0-4073 GCF_056396725.1 Bacillus sp. 05T31 | reverse complement strand
ATGAGCGCCCTCTATGACGATAATCACTACTTGAATACGAACGATGTTTTTTCTTTCCTAATAAAGAATCAATAATTTTTTTGAACATCCCTTCACCTCTTGTATAAAATTTTCTTTTAATTATACCAACAATTCTTGTCTATATTTGTGACAAGTTTGTAAAGAGTAAAAAACGACGAGTTAAGCCCGCCGTTACTTTCAATCTTCCTCTTCATCAAAAACTTCATCAATCATGCATTTCTCTAATAAATACTCAAATGTAATATCTGCCAGGTCCTCAATTTCTTCTCTTTTTGGAACGTACCCTCTTTCAATTAGTCGCTCATAAAAAAACTCCGCAATCTCTTCCGTGTCAATTACGACTTCAATTTCCTTCATGAGCATCACTCCTTTATTTCTGTTTTATGAAAAAATCTCAAAATTATGTATATGAGATTAGAAAAATAGTTTTTCTTTTTTTATAAGTCATATCATGTAGGTAAAGGGCATACGATGTTAGTACAAGCTATCCAAAGGGGGAAATAATAATGGAATACCAATACGAAGTAGAGCAAACAAAAGAAGAGTTCATGCATGAAGATCAATGGGCAGACTCTCTTATTAAATGGCTTTTTATTTTTTTAATAATTGTAGGCATACCTTATACTGCATATGTTGTTGTTCAATTTATTCTCTCTTTCTAGTTAACTATTTTTTCTCTGTCAATTTAACTAAATAATTTTGAACAACATCCATAACAATTTTATATTCTTCATCTTTAAATGTATCGAATAATAAATGATAATCATTATAAATATCTAATAACCCATCAATAATTTCTTGGCGATTCGTCTTTACACTTACTTTTTTTGAATTGTTAATTGACTGCAATTTTCCTAAATCTAATTTATTCATACCAGCTTTATCTTGTTTCATTTTCTTCAAAATTGCATTTGCCGTTTGTGCATTGGCAAGTAATGTTAAATCTGATTCATCAGCTTCTAACCATTCACCATCAGTAATTCGTGACAATTCATATATAGTATCTTCCCATGCATCATTTTTATATCTCCATACTTCTGTACGAAAACCAACAATACGAAAAACATCTTTATCATATCCAGTTACTTGCACGAGATCACCAAACGTAAAGTTATAATTTAATTCAATCCACTCTGTGTCGCCCTTTTTCATTTCTTGCTCTGTAACATGCTGCAAAGTTTGTTCTACATAAAATCCATCGTGATTATTTACTTCGTATACGTAAACTCCATCTAAAACTTTCATATTTGTAACTTTCCCAACGGTTCCATATAGCGTAATCACGACTATGTCCCCTACGTTATATTTAGGTTGTTTTTTCCTTGCCATCAATATCTCTCCTTTTTTAAACGTCGTGATTTTGATAACAGTATATGCAACCTACATAAAAACGCTTATCACAGAAGCTTATATTCATAAATTTTTTCAATAAAAAAGTAGAATTTGTATATAACTTAAAAAAGCTAGTATTTAAACTAGCTTTCACTTTTCATTTATKTTCTAACAGCAAGACGTATTGTAAATAAAAAAGCATAATGAATACTTCACTTCTTTCAAGGTAATGTATTCATTATGCTTTCATTTTCCTAAAACTTCATATCGTTATCTCTCTTGTATATATAAATCCCATGCATCATCAAATATAGACATACTTTCTAGCATTCCACTTAACTCTAAGTATGAACTAATTACATCATAGTCTTCAGATTGCTTCGGAAAACTTAAATCATCATACATCGCCTCTGCTAAATCTGATATTTCATTTTTAAATAAAGCTGCACGGTGCTTCATCATATAATGGTAAAATGTCTTTTTCAAAAATATTCCCTACCTTTCTAACTTGGGTACATTATACAAGGCAAAAAAGAAAAAAACCAGCATAAAAGCTGGTTAGAAGTCGAAATAATTCCTTTTTAATAAACGTGGTCTTCCCATCAACTCTTCGTATGTTAGTTGTTTTGGCAAATCTTTCGTATAAATTAAAAACAACTGATCTTCAATTTCTTTTACAGTATGGTCTGCTTGATAGTCCATTCCACATGTCTGGAACAAGATTAAATTTCTTATCACTCATCAATCCTGCAACGCCGATATCAGAACGTTTCTCTTCATAAGTCGGATAAATTTCTTTAAAGTAGCCTTCTGCTCTTCCTGGGATATAGTTTTCTGGTTCTGGATACGTTGTAATAACCCCTTCAAAGTTACGAAGAACAACTTTATCCGCACTTTGTGAAATTAAATAGTTTGGCTGAAGCGCAATTTTTCCGCCTCCACCCGGTGCATCGACAACGAAAGTTGGTACTGCATAACCAGACGTATGTCCACGTAAGCCTTCAATAATTTCAAGACCTTTCGAAACTGGTGCACGGAAATGGCCGATACCTTCTGATAAATCACATTGATAAATGTAATATGGACGAACACGAATTTTCACTAAATCATGCATAAGTTTTTTCATAATTGGAACGCTGTCATTAATTCCAGCTAAAATTACAGCTTGGTTTCCAATTGGAACACCTGCATTTGCAAGCATTTCACATGCTAGTTTCGATTCTTCTGTAATCTCAATAGAAGTGTTAAAATGCGTATTTAACCATACTGGATGGTATTTTTTAATTATGTTACACAGGTTTTCTGTAATACGCTGTGGGAATACAACTGGTGCTCTCGTTCCGATACGAATAATCTCAACATGCGGGATTGCTCGTAAATTCTTTAATACATATTCTAAAATTTTATCATTAATTAGAAGTCCATCACCGCCAGAAATTAAAACGTCACGTACTTGTGGTGTTTCACTAATATAAGCAATCGCATCATCTAATTGCTTTTTCGGTACGCCCATTCCAATTTGTCCACTAAAACGACGACGTGTACAGTAACGACAATACATAGAACATTGATTCGTTACTAAAAATAGTACACGGTCTGGATAACGATGAGTTAATCCTGGGACTGGTGAATCTTCATCTTCATGAAGAGGATCTTCTAAATCATATTTTGTTTTATATAACTCTTCCGAAATCGGTACTGATTGCATCCGAATCGGACAGCGTGGGTCATCAGGATTCATTAGCCAAGCATAGTACGGTGTAATGTTTAACGGGATCGTTTTCGTTGAAATTTTAACGCCTTCTTCTTCGTCAGGTGTTAAGTTAATTACTTTCTTTAAATCATCTAAAGTTTTGATCGTATTCGTTAATTGCCAAACCCAATCATTCCATTGTTCTTCTGTAACATCTTTCCATAATTCAATATCCTTCCAGTGACGATTTGGTTTGTATACATCATGTAACATTGCTATTCCCCCTTTTTATACGCTCATCCTTTATATAAGCAATAATTATGCCAACTTCATATTCTTGATAAGTAAATGTGAGAAATACCCTATTATATAAGAGAATAAATATTTTTAAGTGCTGTACTAAAACGATATTTACTATCATATTCATTACTTGTTATATATGTAAACGCTCTTTTATTGGTGCAAACACACAAAAACCGCCGATTATTCGGCGGTTTTGTCGTACTTGCTCAGTTTATATTGAAGCGTTTGACGCGGAATACCTAACATTTTTGCTGCTTGCAAAATATTCCCTTCMGTTTCAATTAACGCTTGATCTATTAATTCCTTTTCCATTTGATGAAGAGCTTCCCTAAGCGGTAATATACTTTTCTTCTTCGGAAGTTTCTCTTTCCGAAATGTTCGTGGCAAGCAATTTGCTGTTAACGAATTCCCTTCTGTAATAATGACAGCATGTTCAATCGTATGCTTTAACTCACGAACATTTCCAGGCCATTGATAAGCTTGTAATCTTTCTTTCGCTTCCTTATCAATTTGAAGTACACCTTTTTTATAACTTTTATTATATTCTTTCAAAAAGTAAGACGCTAATAACAGTACATCCTCAGTTCTTTCGCGAAGCGGCGGGATATATAATGAAAACACATTTAATCGATAGTATAAATCAGTGCGAATTTTATTTTCTCTTAAACATACTTCTGGAGGCTGATTCATTGCAGTAATAACGCGAACATCTACTTTTCTCGTC
>NZ_JBFTMA010000698.1:0-2333 GCF_056396725.1 Bacillus sp. 05T31 | reverse complement strand
GTACATACCCGAGATAGCGCTTTATTAATCTTTTCAATCAGTTCTTGTAACGATACATAATTAATATTACTATTAATCAATAAGTCATCAAAGTTATCAAAATAACTTTGATAACGATCTAAAATACGCTTCACTCTGCCTTGTTTAAAATATTCATCCTTCGTATCTTGAAGTTGAAAAAATTCCTTTTCCTCAAATACTACCGTAATAAGTTTTGGATTAGATTTCATCGTCATAAATTTCAATCAACTCTCTACTAATTAAGTTTATTTGAATTAAATACTCCCTAATTTCATTAATTTGATCTTTACTAAAATTATTAAAGTTCAAATTCCCGGTCAATCCTTCACCTTTTTGCATATCTTTTAGACTATTTAATGTCTCTTTTACATCTCCTATAAAACTATCAATATTTTTCCCGCGATTTTGTCGATTTCGTGTTCGAACATATTCTTCATTTATTTCTCTAATTTCTGGACTGGCTATTTCAATTACCCTTCTGAATTCTGTTGCAGAAGTAACTGGATGTTCTTCAAAGGTATCTCTCAAATTATCAACAGAATCCTCAATTGCATCATTAAAATCCTCATTTGCCGCGGTTGTTAGTACGTCTTTGAAATAATCACGAACTTCACGTACCGTGTCCCCACCAGTAGCTAACATTTTTGTTAATAAAGCAAAAGAAGTAATTTTACTTTGTTCATAGGCTGGCCCCTTTTTAGGAAATTGAACATTTAATTTTTTAGCCAATTCATATAAAGGATTATATAATTTTGTATCTTTAATAATATGGTATGCATTCTCTTTAGTATTGATAAATTCTAAAAATTCACGCATTAACATAACCGTTGTGGTGCGGTTTTTGATTTCTTTTGGTTTAATATTTGCTTCTTTAGCATAATCATTCTCTGTCATCAGTTTATCAACTACAACAGTTTGATAAATATCTACCGATAGATCCACTGGATCATACGCTTGACGTTCTTCTGTTCCCATCTGAATAGCTAATTCAAGTCTCTTGATTTCCGCCCGTTCAGTTTTCGATGCATAAGTAAACGGTAAGATAACTGCTTCAAATAAATAAGTTTCTCCCGTTTCTTCTGCTAATTGCCTCAAAGCTGTATACCTTCTATTTCCATCAATAACCCGGCCATCTGCTAAAACATAACCAAAAACTTTCTGACCAGACTCTCGGATAGACTTTTTAGTTTGCTTTAATTTAGCAGCATTATCTTCTACAATCATTTTTGCAATTAGTTGATTGTATTCTGGGTTTTCATTATCTCTAGCAGGTTCCAATCGAATATCTTGTCGAGAAATAGCCGAAGCAATTCGGCCATTCTCTGCATTGTAATAAAGATATTTTAATGGAATACGGTATACATCTAACATACCGTCATTTACATTTGGAATTTGTATCGGTAATTTCGGTTTTGCTCCAGTTTTTACTAATTGACCATTTTGGACCAATTCTAATAATGAAATGTCTTTATCCACTGTTTTACCCCTCATTCTTCAGACAGCTTTCTAATTGTAGAATATACTTGTTGCGCACTTGTCGCCTCTATGAATTCAATATGATGTTCTTTCAATGTATCAAAGAATTTCTTTTGAATATCAATAATTCTTTGATCTTCCAACCTCATATTCTCAGCTTTAGTTTCAACAAGTACATACACACTTGAATCATCTTCTTTTTCAATCATATAAATGAAGTCTGGCGTTGTTGAGCCTCCGGTATATTTTGGAACCTGAATCGCCCGTCTAGGTAGCTTCCCAAAGACAGTTACCTTGTCATTATATCCATGTCGTAACAAGTCTCTTTCAGGCGTTACACTATCATACCTCATTGGAGGAAGTTCATAGAGATAGCGATTATCTTCTTGCGCTTGTTCATCAATATTTACTCCAATAATTTCTGCATTGATATCATCCACAAAACTATCCATTTCAGGATTATAAATTGCTGTACGCGCTTGAAAGTCTAATTTTTTATATTCATAAGCTTGTGCAAACATTTCATCAAACCGCTTTTTAAATTCTCGGGTAATGTTATTAAGGGATAATTCACTTAAATATCTCGCATCACCTTTTAAAGATGACTTCATAAGTTTAAATAAGTTTGCATGGACCTCCTTGATAGGAATACCTGTTGCTATATTAATTCTTTTAACAAACTTCCCATAAGCCATACCCGGCAAGTATATGCGTTGATACTCAGTTTCTTGTTCTCGCAAAATAACACTCTCGTTATCATCACTTGCATGCAGAGATTCCTTCATTTGCATAGGAACTTCACATTCATATAAACTGGGGTCACCAACTATTTGCTC
>NZ_JBFTMA010000697.1:0-2335 GCF_056396725.1 Bacillus sp. 05T31 | reverse complement strand
ACTTATAGGATAGCTTCTTTATTTTGAAACAAACGGATGCTTTTCATAATAAAACCGCCATGGGTAGTGAATGGCTTCTTCTGCGTAATCAATATTAATACGAGGGCCAGCTATTATGTTATGTGTGGATGATAAATGTTCTTCTTCCGGAACTAGCTCAATATGTAATGTATCACTTTGTAATGATACCCCGCGTTCTTCTAAAGTGATTCCGAGTGCGCGGCATAGTTTTCCGGGGCCATTTGTTAAGTTTTTATACTGAGCTTTCGTAATGTCAGTTTTGTTGTAGCGCGCTAGTTTCATGTCTTCGATTCCATCTACAGGTTCAAGAGCACGAATGAGAACTCCTTGCGGGGTGCCGATTGGTGCTGTAATTACGTTAAAGCAATGATACATACCGTAAATTAAATATACGTAAGCATGTCCGGGTGCGCCGAACATTACTTCTGTTCGATTAGTTCGTCTTCCGCCGTAACTATGAGCGGCCTTATCATCTGGACCTTTGTATGCTTCTACTTCTACAATAATTCCGCTCCGATTTATGCCGTCTACAATATGAACGAGTTTATGTCCGAGTAACTTCTTTGCGACCTCTAACGTATCGCCTTCATAAAAAGAAGGAGGTGCCTGCATTGTACTATCTCCTTTGCCAGTTGTATATGTATATAGTAAACCAAATTTTCAGTAGTAATTCTAACTCGTTCTATTTACTACATTTATTTCATAAATTATGGATAGAGTACAACAGCGAAGAGGGGGAGTGCGGCATGATTTATCGCTTACTAGCTCTTAATATAGATGGGACACTACTATACAACAACGGAAAAATCGCAAAAGGGTTACGGGAGACAATTGACTTTGTGAAAAGAAAAGATGTATACGTTACATTGTTTACGAATCGTAATTTTCAATCTGCTCATAAAATAGCGAAGGCGTTAAAATTAGATTCTATATTAGTTACACATGGTGGTGCTTTCGTTTCAGCAACGTTAGATAAGCCGTTCGTTCAAAGGAGATTATCTGAAGAGAAAACCTTTAATATCGTGCAAGTGTTAGAGCATTTTGATTGTAATGTTCGCATTTCTCATGAACGATATTCAATTGGGAATCGTGAGAGAAATACACCAAACTTAATTGCGCGTACTGTATTATCAAGCGCAGATCCATTATTTTATCCGGTTCAATTTGTAGATTCGCTAGGGGATGCACTGCGTGATCATCCAGTAGCTGCACCAAAAATTGATATTGTTTTCCATACGAAAGGTGAAAAAGAAAGAGGGATGAATACGTTAAGAAAGGCATTTCAAGATGTAGAGTACGTTGAGTGTGATGAAAGACGTATAGAAATTCTCCCTCAAAATGTATCAAAACTACGTGGTTTACAATTACTTGGGGAGCATTTAAATATTAACCTTAGTGAAATGGTTGCGATTGGAGATAGCATAGAAGACTTAGAGATAATTGAAAATGTTGGGCTCGGGGTAGCAATGGGGAACGCCCCTGTAGAATTAAAGCAGGCGGCGGACTGGATTACACGTTCTAATACTGAGAACGGCGTAGAGTACATGATTAAAGAGCATTTTCGTAAGCAATTCCCGCTTCCTTTTTTAAAGAATCATAAACATACACCGAAACGATGAAAAAAGAAACGTAGCATTTTCGCTACGTTTCTTTTCTTTTTTTATGCTTCGATTACTTTCAGCATTCTATTTAAAAATGCCGCAGCTTCACCACGTGTTGCTGTGCCTTTTGGTACAAACTCGTTTCGCTCGTTACCTTTTACAATTCCATATGCATAAACGTTTTGTAATGCTTTTTTATCGTATGCTAAGTCCTGGTCAGTGAATGGTAATTTCACTTCTTTTGTATAAATCCAGTAGTAATCTAGTGCACGGTCAATCATAATAACAGCTTCATCACGTGTTATTGTAGCATTTGGATCAAATTTATTATTCCCACGACCATTAATTATACCTGCGCTGGCGGCACGGTTAATGCCATCTACTAAAGACGGATGTGCTTCGTTTAAGTCTGTAAATTTAGAATTTCCACCAGGTAATTTTAAAGAGCGCGACATTAAATTTGCAAACTCCGCACGTGTTACAAGGCGATTTGGCCAATAAGAACCATTACCGTCACCGAACATAATTTTTTTAGCTGCTAGTTGGCGAATGTCTTGTTCATACCAGCCACCTGTGATGTCATCATTATCATGAGTAACTTTTTCAGGAATAATATCTTTCCCAGGATTCACTCCGTTTTTACGGTTTGCATTATAATAAGAATTTGTGCCTTGTAAGAAAGCATTCCATTGTCCACGTTGAATCATAAAGGC
>NZ_JBFTMA010000696.1:0-2355 GCF_056396725.1 Bacillus sp. 05T31 | reverse complement strand
ATCTTGAGCAATATACACATATGCATGTATTTCCCTATTCCCAAAATAAATAGTTTGCGTTATCCGGTCATATAAATCAGTCTCTGCATTACCTGTGTATTCTTCAAGTTCATCTAACTTTTGCAGAACATCATCATTTACTTCATAAACTTCTCCRTATACTTTGTCCTCATTTGAACAAATCATCGCAGGATACCCTTCGTATGTATCAAATAATTTACCATACGTCCATGCTTCGTCTGCGATGCATGTTGCACCTTGCATATAATGAGCATTCGTTTGCTCTTTTCTTAACGTGCCATACACAAAAACGTGATGCATAAATCCCTATCCCCTTTATATGTCTCTACTTTCTTATTTGTAAATAAGCACGAATCATAAAGTAACTCACTTCATCTGGAAGCTGTTCTTTAATAGACTTTAATCCACCTTCTGCATTTTGTACGGCAGTTTCAATTAGAGCTTCATACTCTGCTGGAACAAAGCTATTCCAGTCTACTTCCATACCATCTTCAAAGCAACGGATTAAATGGTTTTCAATCGTTTGTCTCGATAACCCACGTTCCTTTGCAACCTCATTTAGATCAATACCTTGTTTATACATTTCATATGTTTCTAAATGAGAATTTGCTGAAGCTTTCCCTGACTTTTTACGTTCTGAAACAACTTCCGTCTTAATTGTTTCAGCATAGTTTGGGTTTTCCTCAATAAAGTGCTGCACTGCTTGTAAGAATTGAGAGCCATACTTCACAAGTTTGTGTTCTCCAATTCCTTTTACAGTTAGGAGTTCAGAGTCACTTTGCGGCATTTTCGCACACATATCTTTTAACGTTTGGTCAGAGAAAATAACGAACGGAGGTACGCCTTCACCTTGTGCAATTTCTTTACGCACTTCACGAAGCACTTCAAATAAAGGATGGTCTTGAACAATTTGGCGTGTTTCTACTCGTTCTTTACGTAAAACGTTCTCTTTACCAAGTAGTACTTCTTTACCTTTTTCCGTTACTTTTAATGTCGGATATGTACCATGTTCAACTGCGATCAACTCGTCTGAAATCAAAAACTCAATAAACTCACTGACTTCTTTTACACTACGATTTGATAAAAGTCCGTAAGTTGGTAAAGTATGAAAATTAAACTCAATAACTTTTTTATTTTTCGATCCAGTTAATACTTGTGCAATCATTTGTTTTCCGAATCGTTGGTTCGTCCTGATCATACAAGATAGAACCATTTGTGATTCTCTCGTTACATCAATACTTTCACGGTCGTCAGTACAATTACCACAACGGCCACAATCTTCCTTCGGTTCTTCTCCAAAGTATTGCAAAATAAATGATTGTAAACATTGTTCTGTATGACAGTAATCAGTCATATTTTGGAGTTTTTCAAGCTCATTAGAAAAACGAGATTCTCCAGTTGATTGATCGATTAAAAAGCGTTGTACTTGTACATCTTGAGAAGAATATAACAGAATACATTCACTATCTAATCCGTCACGACCAGCACGTCCCGCTTCTTGATAGTAACTTTCCATATTTTTCGGAAGTTGATAATGAATAACGTAACGAATATTCGATTTATCAATCCCCATCCCGAACGCAGATGTCGCTACCATCACACTGATTTCATCTCGTAAAAAGAGTTCTTGCTGTTCATTTCGATCGTGGTCGCTCATACCAGCATGATATTTCGATACAGAAACTCCTGCTTTCCCTAAATCTTCATATAACTGATCGACAACTTTTCTTGTAGCTGCATATATAATCCCAGATTCCTTCTGATTTTGACGAATATAATCCGCTAAATAAGCATTACGATCCTGTCCTTTAATGACAGAGAATGATAAGTTCTCGCGCTCAAACGTTGTCATAATCGTGTTTTCTTGATTAATTCCAAGCGTGTTGCAAATATCTTCACGAACTTGTGGTGTTGCCGTAGCAGTTAACGCTAATACGAGCGGCTTTTCTGGAAGATAATCTAATATGCGATGTATATGTAAATAACTAGGACGGAAATCATGTCCCCACTGCGAAATACAGTGCGCCTCATCAATTGCAATCATCGGGATTTTCATATCGATAAGTTGATCAACAAATTCCATTGAATCAAGACGCTCAGGCGCCACATAAAGTAACTTATAATGGCCTTGTTTCGCTAATTGAATTCGTTGATTTGCTTCTGTAATAGAAATAGAACTATTAATATAAGTAGCTGAAATACCGTTTTGTACTAATGTATCTACTTGGTCTTTCATAAGTGAAATCAAAGGTGAAATAACTAATGTCGTTCCTTCGAATACTAATGCGGGAATTTGATAACAAATTGACTTACCACCACCCGTAGGCATAATAC
>NZ_JBFTMA010000695.1:0-2358 GCF_056396725.1 Bacillus sp. 05T31 | reverse complement strand
TTATATTCATCACCCAGTAAAATGTCATCTCGCCTAAGCTCGTACTTCGTTTTCTATTCTATCATTGCATGTAGTACTCAATGATGACATAACCCCCATAGAGTACTTATTTTTTAACAGCCTATTCCTTTTTCTGTCTTTTTCTATAATCTTACCTCTTTGTATCTGGTCAACTGAGTATTCATATCCTGCTCTATTTAACCAAGTCACATTATTGGGATACTCATCTAAATACTTGGCAATTAAATCTTTACTTTTACTATTATCTAGTTCTGTTCCTAAATATTTATATTCCCAAATAACTAACTGGCCATTAAAGATATAATCAGTATTGAACCAATTGGTATAATCATAATGTACCTTCAGCTTTCCATCGCTATCAAGCGATAGTGTAAAAAAGTGCCAAAATTCTTGCTCATTCTCTTTAAAAATCTTTCTAAGCTCATCACTCAATTTATAAAAACATCTTCTTTTCTATCGAGCGATTGATAAAGATGGACATACATTGTATATTCAGCTCCACAAAAAACAAGAGCGTCAAGCGGCTTATGCCTTTATGAAAAGACTAGTAAAAACATTWGGAGAAGCAACGGTTCTCACAACAGACAAGRCTCCCGCGTTACTTTTCTCTTTCCATAAATTGRGAGARCAAGGTCATAAGCATACCATCCATTGTACAATCAAGYATTTGAATTACCTCATCGAACAGGATTATAGACATATCAAGTGACGTTTTTCCAAATCCGCAGGATTTCAAAGGCTTCGCCATGCTTTACGTACCTTAAAAGGCAACTAAACTATTCATGCCCTATATAAATAAAAACGAAGTTTACAACAACCAAACTTCGTTTTTTCGACGTACAATGAATTAGAGAACCTATTCAAAGTTGTATAAACTCTACCTACTAAATTAGGATTTTTTTGTTTATATAAAAACTTTGCAACAGAACCTTTAAACTAAACTTCAAATCCAATTACTATCCATTCATCAACTATGTCCCAAAATTCCATATTATATCTAGGCTCTTTATTCGTCCACCATAAAGTCGCATTATCATTATTAGAATTCTTATAATCTACTGCAACATAACCACCCATACCACTTTTAAAGAAACCAAAAGTAGTTTGTAAATCAATTTGTAAAGGCTCTTCTAACTCCTCAATAATACCCCATTCATCATCATCAAAAAAAGTTACATTTTCTAAAGGAACTAAACCCATAGATTGGCTCGCATAAAAATAGAAACCATTATGAACAGTTCGATAAAAATTTCGTATTGTTGAAGGGATCTTATCCCAAGATTTTTCTAATTCTTCATTATTAAAATCATCTTTGGGATTTCCCCCCTCATAATATCGAATTTCACCATTATCTGTTTTAATAGTGTATAAAATTGAATATCTACCATTTATGTCCATAAGCTCTACTTCTTCAAGGTGCCTAGACAAATAAGAAATAGTGTTTCTTAATTCCACTCCTACGTGCTCTTTCCATATCGATAAAATACTCTCAACTCTCTTGTCTACGTTTTCTTCTTGAAACAATTCATACCATGAATTTGGTATTTTCTCACCATCAAGTTTATTAATCTCATGGCATGATATAAGTTGTGCATTTCTTTTATATTTTCTTAAAAACCCAAGTTTTTGTTCCATAATGCTATGTCATCTCCTTTATTTATCTATATCTTTTTTTATTTCCTTTCAACAAAATCATCAATTTGTTTTTGTAATTTCATTTCTAATTCTTTTTTCTTCTTTATCATCTCTTCTCTAAACTTAGGATCAACTTCAATTTTTTCTTTCTTATAAATTGTCCAATCAGAATAAGATTTAGACCCCTTAAATTTATTGGCTGCTTCACTTAACCCTAAAAAATTCTCTTCATTATTTAAAACCTTAAGTTGTTGTTCCTTTATTAGTTTATCAAATTTTTCCATATCCGCTATATTTTTCATTGATACAATATGATCAGCTTGAAGTCTATCTGTAATATACTTACCAGGTAAAGCAGGGTCAGGCGTTCCTATTTTATCCTCAATGCCCTCATTAACTTTTTCCCGTAGCTTTGCAGTAGTCGTTCCATCTCTTAATTCATCATATAATTCCTTTGAGATTCTTCTTTCCTCGTATCGAGGCGGTGTTCCAATATCACCCGTACCCTTAACTCCACCACTCTCCAAATTCGAGATCCTACTCTGAATACTCGCCTTTGAGGCATCATGGGCTTCTTGGAATTTCCCGCTATAGTTCGTTCCAGATCTAACGACACTTCCATCTGGCATTATTTCTACACCTTTAACGAATGGGGTTACGGAGTCCGCACCTTTTGCTAGTTTAATTTCAATTATATAATAC